>CAUUCZ010000019.1:0-21942 GCA_963543895.1 uncultured Gemella sp.
AACAAAGGGTTATACCCGAAGAGAAAACCACCCCTTTTCAGGGGTGGTCATTATTGTATTTCATTCATAAATTCTATAATAAATGTAAAATTACATTGACCCAAAGCCAACTAAATGGCATAACTAATATCATAGCGGGCACCATATCTACTACTGGAAACATCTTAAGTTTCAATATTCTAAATCCTGCCGCAACCATTAGGAAACCACCGCAAGCTTTAAAGTCGTTAACCATTTCAGGTGTCGTAAGTGGAACTATTAATCCTGCTGATAAAAATAAAAACGTAAAAATAACAAACTGTGGTACCGCTATTAGTGAAACAATATATCCAAGATTACAAGCAAAAATAGCAGCCGTAAAGAAATCCAAAATAGACTTCGTAATTAATAAACTAGGATCCCCTGTTATCCCCTCACTAAGACTTCCATATATCCCCATTCCACTAGAACAAAACAGCACTATCACCGTAATTAACGTAGCTAAAAACTCCGTTTCCGACATAGTAGTATTAGGTTTCGGAACGACTTTTACCATGAGTTTTTGCATTTTTTGACATGCTCTATAAACTAAATCTCCAAGATTAAAGAATAATCCTACCAATGTACCTATAATAATCGCGAATATTACCGCAGGCATATATTTCATAAGACCAATCGACGTTATCCCCATTCCCATCGAACAAAGCCCAAATATCATATTCAATTGTTCTTTATACTTTTCAGGTAATTTATCTCCCAACACTGCCCCTGCTATACCTCCTAAAAATATAGCAATCGTATTAATTATTATTCCTGTTGGCATTCTATATATCCTTTCTCTTCAGACTATCTATCATAAATACTCCAACATCAATAATGTGAAGGTTTGTAATTTTTTCAAGTTCTTTTTTGATATAAGGAAAATGAGTACACCCAAGAACAACAGCTTCTACATTCGTTAATTCAAAATAATTAAATAATGTCTTAAAGTTGAAATCTTCAACTATTTGTTCAGGTTTATTCCCCTCTTCTATTGCTTTAACAAGCTCTAACATTGATAATCCAAGTACACGTAGACGCGGATTCGAGACATAAAGATTGTTCTCAACACCAGTAAGACCATGAGAGTTCGCTGCCATAACAGCTAGATACTTATACTCAAGACCTAAATTTCTATACATCTGCATAGGAGTAATAATAGAAATATTCATTTTTTCTGCCAATCTATCAAAATCGACAACAGAACTAAGTGAGTTACAGTATACAAAAATTGCATCACAATCTTTCTCTTTTAGTTCATCAATAATTCTTATAATAATATTTTCACGTTCTTCATCGTCTAAAGCTTGAAACGTAGTTTGCTCTACTGGATTATTAGAAATTGGCACTAAAACTACATCATCATAACCAAATGAATTCAGTAACTCAGCACCTAATTTCGAATCAATCGGTGTTCCAGCCATAACCGCTATTTTCATTAAAATTCCTCCTACAACATAGCCATTTTTTACAAAATTACACCTAATTATAAACCTCTCTTCGATGTTTAAAATTAATAGCAATTATGATAAGTTTATGATCTTCAATTCTTGTTATTAAACGATAATCCCCTATTCTGTATCTCCAATAACCTTTTTTATTTCCTACTAGAGTTTTCCCCTTATTGCGAGGATCATCAGTATTACTCAAATTTTTTTCAATCCAATTAAATAAAATCTTCAAAGTTTGTTTATCTAATTTCTTTAAATCTTTTTTTATCGCTTCATCAAAAACAATCTTATACATTATAAATCAAACTCTTTCTTTAAATCATCAAACTCTATTAGAGTTACCTCACCTTTCTCCTCACGACTTTCGAAATCTCTTATAAGTTGCAGATCATACTCATCTTCAATCTTCTCAAGTGCAAGTTGCTTAATAGTAGTAGATAGTTTACCACCGTATAAACCAGAAATAGAATTAAAAATCTGTTCTTCCTCTTTATTTAATCTTAATGTTAAAGTAGTCATTCTTCTCACCTTCTTAATGTGTTACTTTTGTATTACAATTATACACCTAAAAACAATAGTAATCAATAATAATCACTTAGAACTTAATACAAAATAAGACCCCAGGATTTATCCTGAGGTCTATAGTTATTTAAGAATGACTCAAAAATCACGATTTAAGATGAATCAAATTTATTGAGTCATCCTCTTTATGGGGCTAAGTCAATATTTTATTTAATATCAATTTTCAATTCATCATTTACGTAGTCTAAGTGGATTTCCATTCCATCTTCTATACCATGACGGATTAACTCAACTGAAAGTTTGTTTTCGATTTGACTTTGGATGAATCGTTTAAGTGGACGAGCACCGAATTTCATATCAAATCCAGCAGTCGCAATCCAACTAGAAATATTATCAGTATATGTTAAAGTAATATTTCTATTAGCTATACGCACAACAAGTTCGTTAAGAAGTTTATTAGCGATACCTTTAATATTATCTTGTGTTAATGGTTTGAAGATAATAATATCATCCATACGGTTAAGAATTTCTGGTTTGAAGTATCCGTAAAGTTGGTTAGTAACATTTTTACGAGTTTCTTCAGAAATCACACCGTCTTTAACTTCTTCTAAAAGTTCTAGTGAACCGATATTAGAAGTCATGATAATAATTGTGTTTTTGAAATCTACTACTACACCTTTAGAATCTGTAAGTGTACCTTCATCTAATAATTGTAATAAGATGTTAAATACATCAGGGTGAGCTTTTTCAATTTCGTCCATTAAGATAATGCTGTAAGGATTACGTCTTACACTTTCAGTAAGTTGACCACCTTCTTCATATCCGATGTATCCTGGAGGGGCACCGATTAAACGGCTAACTGAGTGTTTTTCCATGTATTCACTCATATCGATACGCACGATGTTACGTTCATCATCGAATAAATTAAGAGCTAGTGCTTTAGCAAGCTCAGTTTTACCTACCCCAGTAGGACCTAAGAATAGGAAGCTACCGATCGGTCTGTTAGGATCAGCAATACCAGCACGAGAACGTAAGATTGCATTAGTTACACTCTCTACAGCTTCATCTTGACCTATTACTTTTTCATGAATAGTATCAGCTAGATGTAATAATTTTTCTTTTTCAGTTTCAACTAAACGAGTCACAGGAATACCAGTCATTTGACTAACGATAAATCCAATCTCATCTTCAGTAACTTCTTGTTTTAGAAGTTTGTACTCTTCATGTTTAGATTTTTCTTCTAATTCTTCTAACTCTTGAGTTAATTTTGGTAAAGTTGAATATTGTAACTCAGAAGCTTTTTCTAAATCATAGCTGTTTTGAGCTTGTTCTAATTCAACTTTAACTCTGTCGATTTTTTCGCGAAGATTTTTAACGGCTGATAATTTTTCTTTTTCACTATCAACTTGTAATTGAAGTTTATTTTGTTCTTCTTTCAGATTAGCCAACTCTTCTTTTAAGTTTTCTAATCGTCTTTTAGACACATCATCATCTTCACCACTTAGGGCTTTTTCTTCTATTTCAAGTTGCATAACTTTACGATTAATTGTATCTAATTCTGCTGGATTAGAAGAGTTTTCAGTTTTAATAGTAGCACAAGCTTGGTCGATTAAATCGATAGCTTTGTCCGGTAAGAATCTATCAGTAATATATCTGTTAGATAATTCAGCAGCTTCTACAATCGCACGGTCAGAGATTTTCACACCGTGATAAACCTCGAATCTTTCTTTAAGACCACGTAGAATTGAGATTGTGTCTTCTACAGTAGGTTCTTTAACAAGAACTTTTTGGAAACGACGTTCTAATGCAGAATCTTTTTCGATATATTGGCGATATTCATTAAGTGTTGTAGCACCGATACAGTGTAGTTCTCCACGAGCAAGCATAGGTTTTAAGATATTACCAGCATCCATCGCTCCATCAGTTTTACCAGCACCTACAAGCATGTGAATTTCATCGATGAATAAAATGATTTTTCCTTCTTGTTCTTTAACTTCTTTTAATACAGCTTTTAGTCGTTCTTCGAACTCACCACGATATTTAGCTCCTGCGACTAAACTAGTAAGGTCAAGTTCGAATACAGTTTTGTCTTTAAGACTTTCAGGTACATCACCGCGTACAATACGTTGAGCCAGTGCTTCAACAATCGCAGTTTTACCTACCCCAGGTTCCCCTATCAACACTGGATTATTTTTTGTTTTTCTTGATAAAATTCTAATTACATTTCTTATTTCTTCATCACGTCCTATCACAGGATCAATTTTACCACTACGTGCAGCTTCTACAAGATCACGACCATATTTCTCTAAAACTTCGTAGTTATTTTCTGGATTTTCGTTCATAACTTTTTTACCTCCTCTAATATTATCAATAACAGCTACTAAATCTTTTAATGTAGTCACCTTATCGATATATTTTTTTACAATACTATTTTTCAAATAACTCGCAAGAACAATATGTTCACACGAAATAAATTTATCTTCATATTTATCTTTACATTTATTAGCTTCTATTAATAAAGCATTCAAATCATTACTTAAGTAACTAGCGTAATTGATATTATCTCCTTCTACACTATTTACCTTCGCAATTTCGTTATCTAACTCATGAGTTAAATTCGCTTTATCAACATTTACTCTTCCTAATATATCACTATATAAATTACTACCAGTAAGAGCCGCTTTTAAGAACATCTCACTCGTAATACTTTGACTTTTTTTCTCAGTTGCAAATTCGGAAGATTTCGCTAAGATTTCTTTCACACTATTTGTAAAACTATTAATATCCATTGTAAATCTCCTTTGATTAAATTATTAGATCAAAAGGTACTTTGATTGCTGACCAGTATCTCTAATAAAATAAAGATACTCTCCTCAAAAGATATAACTAAATACTCAATAAACTTAAAGGGTTTATTGACTATATTTAAGTTTTATCTTTTTGACCTTCTTTGACTTTAAATAAATTATAACATATTTGACCTTCTTTGACAATAGTTTTTTGAAAAAATTTTAAAAAAGAAAAAAAGCTCATAAACATTATATTGACAAGCTTTAAGTTATGTAATTCTTCTAAATTCAAAGTGTAACATTAGATAAATCAAGTATAAAAAGTGTATTTATCATTAAATAACAGCTTATTGAGTATACTTCAAAATAGAACAGAATATTAAAAATAACAACAAAATTTAAATACTGTTCCCTTAAATTTCTCCATAGAAAAAAAGCCCCCTTACTTTGGGGCTTAAATTAAAAAAAGCTCCCACATCAGAACGTATCTGCCTCTAAATAGGAGTGGGAGCATTGATATCTATTAGTATTTTATCACAATATAGTTCAAAAATCCAATAATTTTTCCACAAAATAAACTCCTACTTGTAGTGTTACAATTCATGTGAGACAAAATAAAAAATGAGGGGCTCAAAAATTGTGATTTTAAAGAAATCAATTTTATCGAGCCATCCCCTACAATTATTTATGCGTATATATATACACAATTTTCAAACTGAATTGTTTTTACCCCGCTCCATCAGCAAGCGGCACTATTTTCGAACTGAATTATTTCTACCCCGCTCCATCAGCAAGCGGCACTATTTTCAAAGAATTAAATTAATCCCTCTACTATCTTAGTATATCTTTATTTTCAAGAAATATCAATTATTTCACTTTTTGTTCTTTATTCCTTCTCACTCACAAAACCATTTTTTTCTAATAGTTCTTTAGTTACTCTTTCTATTCCTGAAGGTTGTGCATAGAAGTCAGCGAATTTCTTAGTCCATGTTTTCGTCTCACGTGCTTCAGCAAAATCTACCATAGTTTGACGGTATTCTTTTAATACTTCTACATTTGATTTAGGGAATTCATTGTATCCTACATTAGCCGCGTCTGGTAATCTAGGTTTAACTTTTTCAATAGATAACTCTTCATCTTTAACACCGATACTTAATCCACATAGGAACAGAGCATTTTCTGGAATATTTAATAATTCAGAAATCTTATCTCCAAAACCTCTTACTCCACCACAATAAACAATTCCGTATCCTAAAGACTCAGCAGCTAAAGCAGCATTTTGCATCGCAATACCAACATCTAAAGTACCGATAAGTAGTGGCTCGTATTGATTAGAAATATCAAACTCTCCACCTTCAATATCAAACGCTAGTTTAACGTTAGTATAATCTAAACAATATAATAAGAACGCAGCAGAATTTTCAATATGAGCTGCATTACCAGGTGTCTTATCACGAATTAAATCAGCGATTTGTTGTTTTGTTTCACCTGTTGTTACGATAATACTGTAGTGTTGACCATTCATCCAGCTAGATCCTTGTTTAGAACTAGCGATGATTTGCTCAAGATGTTCCTTAGGAAGTTCTTTTCCTTTTACAAAACTACGAGTCGTACGATGTTCTAGCATCGTTTTAATTACTTCGTTCATGTGTTACCTCCGAAAAATTCTAGTAATAGTAACTTAATTATAACGTGAAATAGAATAGAAAGAAAGGAAATAGGCTGATAAGATTCAACATTTTTAATCTTTTATTAAATACACTATATCCATTCCATCTTTAATATTCTCTATCTCACCTGTCCTCTTATAATCCAACTTCTCATATAAATAAATATTACCTTGTTCTTGTAAAATTGTATCTAGTTGCCAATGTTGTGAACCATATATTTTTTCTACTTCTCTTATAGCAAGTTGAGCTAGTCCTTGATTCCTATATACAGGCATGATCCAAATAGGAGCTATACGTTTTCTACTTCCATCTCTTTTATCTATAACTCTAACCACTCCAACTTTTTCATTATTTCTTATAATAAAATAGTAGCTAGTCCAAGGTTGTTTATATTTATTCAAAACATTCTCGTAACTTTCTGTTGCTGGACTCATATCATAATCCTGATACTTTTCCAATAACCCCTTAAATGCCTCTACTTGCATTTCCCATATTTCTTTCATATCAGATTCTATTGCTTCTATTAATGTAATCCTCATTTACTATTCCCTCAATTCTTTGATTATCAACTAAAGTAATTTTAACACAAATTTCCAATACACCACACAAATGCTTTAGCTACACGTAAATCTGAATCACTAAAATGTCCACCTTTATTCCATTCTAATATTGTATTTACATGATCATTTTTTAATAGTTCTTCTTGTTTTCTAATATTATCTCCAACAACAGACATTACTTTATTTTTCGTTTTCTCTTCAGTATCACCTAAACTTAGGTAAATAGTGTTACTTAATGGCGTATTATTATTCATAAATTCTTCCCAACCATTAAACCATACAGAAGGAGAAGCTGACGCAATGCCAGAAAATGTATTTGACTTATACGTACTCCAAAGACTAAATAATCCCGCTAGAGAATAGCCACCTAATATCACCTTAACATCATCAGAAAAATCGTATCTTTCTTTAGCCATTGGTATTATTGTACTTTCAATAAATTCTAAAGTATCTGTAGCACCTGAACCGAAAGACTTCTTTCCAAATGCCGGAGGTGCTTCCCAAGGAGAAAGTTCATTATTCCAATCCTCTATCTTAAAAGCAATAAGTGAGAATTGTTTATCTGTTTTTTCTAGAATTTCTGCTACTTCATTATCTAATACTTCTATGTCATGTTCATCAACAGGTTGTATTAATAAATATTGTGTATTTTCTGAAATATACCCAGTACATTCTTTATTGCCGATGACAAACTTCTCTTTTCTAAGTTCCATTGATTTCTCCTATGATGTTTATTATTTTATTCTCTCATATATTACCGACCTATAGAATAATTCATTTTCTTCTTAAGACATATTTTCCAATATAATCTCTTTAACAATTTTCAGATGCGCTTCAATTTTCCTTACATCCGTTCTTATATAATTTATCAACTCTTCACTAGATACATGTTTTTTTATAAGTGCATAATCATAAAAATCTCGTTCATCATACATCTTCCATTTTTTGGTCGAAGATGATTTTTGTAAAATAGGATTATCCTCTAGATTGAAATGATACAAACAAGTTTTCTCTTTTATACTATCACATATTCTTTCTAAATCACCTAATTTTGCTTTATCTTCAAGAGAAAAATTAACCTTATGTCTATACTGATTTCCTTGTATCTGAATATCAAAAGAAGATGTAGTTCCTTCTATTGGAAGATCAATTCCAAAAAAAATGAGCTCCTCTTATTCTACCAGAGTATGTTTTATACCCTAAATCAGAAATCTTATTCTGTAAATTCGCATAATAAATCTTCTCGATAACCGACCTTAATCTCATACCTTCAAGCACTTTATTATTAGTCTCTTCAAAATAGTATGATTTACCATAACTTACCTTTCTAATAAACTTTTCCAAACTCTTCATATATTCAATATAATCTATTAAGAATAATCTAAAAGTCTCATCTACTTTATCAAGTAAATCACGATAATACTCAATTAGCTCATCATAACTTCTTCTAAACCAACGATCAGGTAGCTTAAATCCAGGTTTAACTAAACTAAGAAGTATCCCTTTAGCATTAGAATCTTTTTCAGAATAACGAATTAATTGATTCTCATCAGGTAAAGACTTAACTTTATTTTCTATAAAAATAACATGAGTCTGTCCGTTTTCATCAGTTACCTCGATAGTTAAATCAATCGAGTTTTTTTCTCTATATACCTTCAAGTCTGTAAATTTTTTATTAATATCAATAACATCACTAAAAAACTTATGATTAATAAATTCAGACTTCTCCAGAACTACAGCAAATAGATTGCTGTGATATAATTCTAAATTACTTAGTGAAAGTTGATAATTCAGTGTATTTTCTATTTTATTCCTAAGAGTTAGTAACTCATTATAATTTCCCATATAACAATTCCTTTACTTTGATAATTAATATAAGTTGTTATGTTTTATTATAGCATAAATAACAACGGAATGTATTTATTGTAAAATAACAAGAAAATATACCCTCTTTACTTGAATCACTTCAAATAACGAGAGTATATTATATTCTATTTCACAGAAAATTTCTCCAGTTACTACTTCTTAAATTACCTTTCAGTTATATAATAAACAAAGAAATTTTAAAATAATTATAATATTACATAATATCTTCTCCATATAAATACAGTTTATTTAACACTATATTTTTTAATGCTTCTAATGTTAAAGATTTTCCTATTCTAATAAATTCATTTTTTATTTTTCTAAAAAATTTCTCATCACGAATTTTATTTAAAAGTTTTTGCCCCTCAAGCGTTAAACTTCCCACATTAAAAATATAAATCTTTCCCTCAGAGTATTTAATAGTGGTATGAGTAATAAGGTTCTCATCCTCAAGTCTTTTTGAATTATATGCTATTTCTTCAAGGTTATAGTTTTCTATTTTCATATCAAAAATTTCATATCCTGAAGATTCTTCTATTTTCAATAATATAAGTCTGCATAAATCAATATTTACTTTCATACTTATCTCCTTTTTATAATATATTTAAATTTTAATTCAATATAATGCTATTAATATAACAAATATATATTCTAAAATTTATTGAGCAATTAAAACTTATATTATAAATTATAACATTTCAAAAGAACAAAACTCAATGATATGGCAGAAAAAAAATCAAACTTTATTTTAAACATATATTATACAGAAAAAATGAGAGTTAATAATAATTTAATAAAATTATTAACATAGTAGAATTAGATCTTTAAAGATATCAAATTGTAAACAGAATATCCATAAATTTTTAATAGACATAAAAAAATTTTATAAAAATCTCATCTTTTGAACATCTAAAAGAAATCGAAAAAATAGTTAAAAAGTACCTTAACTAAATTAGGTAATACACAACATCAAGAATTAAATTTAATCCCTTTGAAGATTTACGCCTTCAAAGGGATCCTTATTCTATTTCACAGCAAATTCCTGACTACCTAATTCAATACCACCGATACCTTTATACGCTGTAAGTTTTACAGGTGTAGTTAAATCAGTTAGTTTATAAGCTACTGCTCCTGAGACAGTTCCACCTTTTTTTATAGTTGCATTCTGATCTTTCATCAAGTTTTTATCAGGATGAGATGCTATCTGAAGTTTATTAACTTTATTTTTATCATTATCTTGTATTGCATCATTTGGAAAAGCTGCTAACCAAGCAATTGTAGGTGTAATCGTGTCTTTACCACTTTTGTTTGTAGTATCGTACCAGAAAGCTATAACTGGAGAATCTCCGTATTCATTACCTTCAGCTCCTACTGGTATAACTTTATATTTAGTAATTTTAAGATCGATATCTTCCATTGATACTTTACCATCTTTAAATGTATACTGACCATCTCTGCTAGAAGAATTCACTTTATCTTTATCAGTTTCATTCTTAACTGGGTTTTCTTTCTTCTCTTCTTTCATTGTCGAGCATCCACTTATTAATAAACTAGAAGCCATTAATGCTGTTAATAATTTTTTTGATTTCATAATATTCTACTCCTTTTCATAAAAAATCTACCTCGTTATCAAATTAAGTAGTGATTCATAGTTATCTACTACATCGTATACTACTTCATTATTACTTATTGCTTTAAAGTGTTTTTTAGCACAATGTATTTTTGATTGTTCAATGGTACGTAATTCTAGTGAATCCATGCTTCCTTTTGTTTCAGCTATAAAGTAAACATGTTTAACAGAACCTTCATGGAAAGCTATAGCCCAGTCTGGATTATATTTCCCAACTGGTGTTGAAATATAAAAGCTATTTGGTAACTTAACATAAACAGCAACATTATTATTTATATCTAAATCACTAGCAAACCTTTTTTCATTTGTTGAATCATAAACGATATGATCATATAAATGTTTTTTAGCTTTCATTGCATTCACATCTAGTTTACCTTTGATTGTAGCATCTGTGAAAATATTCACATCATATTTTTCTTCCATAACATTATAAGTAATATGCTCAATAACAGCAGTTGCCTTCTCAGAGTTTATAATCGCTATGGCTTTAAGTATGAATTCTTCTGGATTAAACTTGAATTGTTCAAAAACATACGGTTTTATTCCTTGTAGTATACGAACAACTGCTTTCCTAGTTAAATCAGTACCCTCAACAATTTTTCCTATTAAATCATATTTTACATTTGAACCTACGATTGAATGATCTGTATAATTATTTGCTTCTTCTTTAACAAATGATTTACCAGCTAATAATTCTTCTTTAGACTTAATTTTATTCATTACTCCACTCTCAACTTTAAATTGTAGTTTTGTAACAGCTAAATTTTGGTCTAAAGCATTAACAGCTTTTTCTATAAGTTCTTCTGTATCGAAGTCAACTACATAAATAGATTTTGAATTAATTTTCTTCCACAATTCTTTAAATTCTTTCATAGCTAGCTTATTCTCATCTAATTTAAGCTCAACATTATTTTGTCTAGCATCTTCAATTGTAAATAATTTGTTATCATAAACTGAATCTAGAATAGTAACTATTTCATTCACATATAGCATTAATTCATCATCAAATTCAATTGTACCATTTTTCTTATCTTCGTAGTATTTATCCGTTAATGTGTGTTTCTTATCAATATATTTATTAGAAATTAATTCAAACTGAATAGCATCAGCTAATTCACTATCTATTGTAATTTCTTCTCCATTAATGCCTTTTAACACACGTCCAATAAATAAATCCTCTGTAATTTTAACAGGACGGTCTGCTACTGCTTCTGCAAATTCGCTTTGCAATCCTTTTGCAAAACTATCATAACTTTCACTAGCAATTATAGTTAGCACATTAACATTATGTACTTCATTCCCTAACGCATTAGCATCCATTCTATCACCACGATCATTTACACATAATCTTAGTCCTCGTCCTACCTCTTGACGTTTTCTTACATCACTTGTACTTTGTTTTAGTGTACAAATTTGAAATACATTAGGATTATCCCATCCTTCTCTTAAAGCTGAATGTGAGAATATAAATCTAACTGGAGATTTTTTAGGATCACGATTTAATAATAGCTCTTTATTTTTCATAATTAAATCATATGTATCTATATCATTTTCTCCACTTGCACTTGTTTCATTTCTTTTTAACTTAGAGTCTACTAACTTTCCTTTTTTATCAATTGAAAAATATCCAGCATGTGTTGAACTCTTATCAATCTCATTTAAATAGTTTTGGTATTCAGTTTCACCAAACTTAATTTTCAAGTTTGACACTATATCATTATATTCTTCTTCGAACATCTGCGCATATATACCGTTATACTCACTTCCAGCTTCGTTATAACATTTATATTTTGCGACTTCATCAATAAAGAACAATGATAGAACTTTTATACCTTTATTGAATAACTCACGTTCTCTTTCAATATGAGATAGAATAGTCTCTCTTATTTGAATTCTACGAAGCACATCTTCATTTACATTACCTATAACATCACCAGCATAGATTTTTTTACCATTAATAAACTCAATTGAATTATCTCTTCCATCTATTCTAGTAATAGTAAATCCATTTTTGTACTCTTCTAATTCTCCAGAATTGTCATATAAATTAAATCCTTCGTTTACTATTCTTGTAATTTTCTTAATACCTTTTGATGTTTTATAATCAAATTGAATCGTCGCTGTAGGTGCAGCTTTAGAAAGGTTAATTCCTTCTAAATAGACGTATCCCTCTGTTGAACTACTACCTGTTTCAGTTATCCCTTTAACCGATATTCTTTTAACAAGTTTTTTGTTATATGCTTCTAATGCATCTAATCTATATACCATATTATAAATACTATCCTTTTTATGTGTTGCAGAATATCGTAAAGTCATTAAAGCATTAAACTGTTCTAAATTTTCTTTTGTCTTTTTACCTTCAACTGATTGAGGTTCATCGATTATTACTATTGGATTAGTTTTAGCTATAACATCAATAGGCCTTCTCGAACGGAATTCATCCAATTTCATATAAATACGTCTTGCATTTTTTCCCGTAGCATTAAATGCTTGTGAATTAATAATCATAACATTGATTGAATTATCTGAAGCAAATTGTTCTATTTGATTTAATCTACTAGAATTATATACAAAATATCTTATTTTCTTCCCATATTCTTCTGCAAAATGCTCTTGAGTTATTTCAAAACTTTTATATACCCCTTCACGAATAGCAACAGATGGAACAACAACTATAAACTTACTCCAACCATATTTTTTATTTAATTCATACATAGTTTTTATATAAGTATATGTCTTACCTACACCTGTTTCCATTTCAATAGTTAGGTTGTAACGTCCCTCTAACTTTTCAGATACTTTTATATTATTTTCCCTCTGTATCGTATTAATATTCTCTAGAATTTTAGAATCAGTTAACTCTGGAATTATAGGTTCATTTCTCCAACCAGTAAAGTCATCTAACAATGTTTGTCTACCATCTCCACTATCAATCATATAGGTAGAAGTTAAAAAAGGTTGACCACTAAAAACATCTACAACTGCTCGTGCAGCATCTTGTTGAAATTTCTGATGTTTAAATTGTAATTTCATTTTTTCTCCTTCCTAAATAACTTTGATTTTTGTATCTGGTGATAGTAATTTAAATATCTCACTAGTATTTATTTTCTCAGCACTATTTTCGAAACTACTATCTCTAAACACCGCTCGAAGTGGGGTTAATTTAGCAATCTCTTTCATTACATTCTCTGAGATATTTTCTTCAAAACATGCAATTAAATCACCATCATTATAATTATGTACCACACAACCATCTATCTCAATAGATTTATATGGTAAAGATAGAGGTAATCCCCACTCTAATAAACATCCAAATAATAAATCTAAATCTGTTCTATCTTCTTTGATATTTGACTCTAGGGAACTAAGAAAATCTTGGCTAATTTCATTAGGAGAATAATATACATCCTTCATATTCGAACTGTCAACTTTCAATACTCTAAATCCTGTATCCAAATCTGAAGTTAATAATGGATTTTCATCTTTTATTTTATTTCCCGCACGACGAATTCGTTCTTTACCTATTGCACATATGTTTTTATAGCCAGCTTTGTAAGCTTCTGATTTTTCGTCAGTTTCTTCAGGAACTTGTACCATAATAAATTTTCTATTTCCTCCATCTTCCGCATTTAATGCCAGGGTTGCATGTGCAGTAGTTCCTGAACCAGAAAAGAAATCTAGAACTATATCATCTTTTCCTATACCAATCTTTAATAAATTACTTAATAACAATACAGATTTTGAAAAATCAAATAATCTATCTCCAAAAATTTTTTCTAACTCTAAGCTTGCTCTTTGATTAGTACCAAATTCTATCCCCCAAAAATCATTAGGAATTTGCCCCTTTGACTCATCTAAGTATATTTTACTGTATGGTTGTTCATCTCCACCACTTGTCCAATAAATCATTCCCTCTTCATCAAGTTTTTTAAAATTTTTTTCAGTCTTCATCCAAGGTCCATTAAGTATATTTCCTGTTTTAGTAGTGACATTGTAGTAATGTCTCCCTCTAGTTTTATGTAATAAAATCCCTCGTCTAAATAATCCTTTTTCATCTGAATATCTATATTCCTTTCTAGCTTTTTCAGACAACTCTAATCGTCCTAATTCTATATTTTTATAAATTTTGGCATAACAAAGGATATATTCTTTTACTGTTGCAAAATTACCTATATTCGGTTGATTATCAGTTCTTCTCCATGCAATCTGTGAAACAAAATTATCTTCACCAAATATTTCATCACAAATTTTCTTCAAATTCTCAACTTCGTTATCATCTATACTAATAAATATAACACCATCTTCTCTTAAAAGATTTTTTGCTACTAAAAGCCTTGAATAAATCATCGAACACCAATCTGAGTGAAAGCGTCCATTTGAATCGGTATTCTTAAACATACGATTTCCATCTTCATCGTATTCTCCACTCTCTTCAGCATATTCTTCATTACTTACTTTAAAATCATCGTTATATATGAAGTCATTACCAGTATTATATGGTGGATCTATATATATCATTTTAACTTTTCCTAAATAACTTTCTTGAAGAAGTTTTAATACTTCAAGATTATCACCTTCAATATATAGATTCTCGGTATTTTCCCAGTCTACACTTTCTTCAGGTGCAGGACGAAGTGTTTTTCTTATAGGTTTGTTAGCTTCTACTATAGATTCTTTTTTCCCTACCCAGGTAAATTCATACGCTTCTTCACCATCTACTATATCTTCTGACAATATTTGTTTTAACATTTTAAAATTTACTGATTTTTTTAATTGTCCATTCTCATCTCTTGATTCTGTTATACAGTTTGGAAATAAAGATTCTATTTTTTCTACATTTTGAGAAGTTAAGTTTAACGACTCCATTCTCATTTTTTTCATCATTTTACCTCTTAAAAATTTATTTTAACAAACTACTTATTTTTTTCTTCAACTCTTTTAATTCCGAATTTAATTCCACTTGTCTATTAAATTGTTTTTCATTTTTTACTTTTTTAGATAGATTATTAACTTGTTTTTGTATCTTTTCAAATTCTATACTATTTAATACTCTCTCTTTTAATGTAGCACCTGAGAATTTATCTAATTCATTATTAGAAATAGAATTCAATAGATTTTCATACATATTGTCTAAGCTAATACCAGAAAACTTTAATAAGTCTTCATCTTCACTTACCCAATCTGATTGAAATATTTTGTATAAAGTTATGGTTTCTGTTTTTCTGCTAATTTCTTTGTAGCTTAATGAATATTTCCTCTTATTATTATATTCAAATACAAAAAGAATATGATATGGTATATTTTCATCTATAATGTATAATACTGAATCATCAATTTCATAATCATAGATCTCTACTCTAAATACTTCTATTTCCTCTACAAAACTACCTTTTGCTATGTTCATTGTAGTATGATCTATTTTATTTTCCCATGTTATTGACTTAATTTGCTTTACAAAATAATTTTTAGTTTTACTCGGAAGGGATTTTTTAGTATAAAGGTCTTTATAAAACTTCTGTTTAGGTATGAATCTATTAAATTCTGTACTTTTAGGTAATCCTAACATTTTTTCACCTCTTTACTTTATTACAAGAAAACATATTAATTCAAAATAGATTCATCTCAAAATTTTAATTTTTAATGCTATAGTTTCTCTAAACTCATATAAACAATATATCTACAGTAATTATAAATTTGATTGTTATATTTAATAATTACACTACTCATTCCCACTAATTTCAATAATTTTTTCTCTATATAATTTTTCTTTATTTCTCAGTTATTGTTTCTTTTTTTATTTCAAGTGGGAATGGAATGCCATTATGCATTATAATTTGTCTATAAAATAAATCTATAGCAGTAGCCCTTGTTAAACCTAATTTCTTAAGTATCTCTTCCGCTTCTACTTTAATATTTTCCTGAATTCTTACATTAACTGTTGCTGTTTTTATACTCGTCATAATCAACACCTCCGTGCGTCTCTTTTATTATACACTTATGTATCTCCATTAGCAATACAAATGAGGTACAATTTAATTTTTATTGACAATTATATAGAAGCTACACTCAATTTTTTATATCTAGTACTTATAAACAATTTTCTTAACAAGATATAACTAATAATTTATTTTATTTGAATAAATTACTTATTCATCATTTTCTTTGTTTTTTAACATTTCTTTACTATATATTTCCGAACTACTTCCTAAATTTTTAATTAATTCATTAATATGACTAGTTGGAATATTTAATTTAGGTTTAGCATTTTTCAAAATCTCAGATATATCTCCTAAGTTGGCAATAATTTTGCTAATATTACTACTAACAGGAGAAGTTAACTCCAGATTATAATTACTCGTATAATTATTCATATTATTTATAATTTGACTATACTGTTTAATCATCTCTTCTTGCCTTTTTCTAAGTTCTATAAATTCCTTTTGCTTATCTGATATTATTAAATCTCTAAATCCCATATTAATATTTTTTACATTTTCAGATAATTGACTAAAAATTCCACTAGTTTCTATAGCATTTAATAGTGCATCTCTGAATGAAGTATAAACCGCTGTTACATTTGCATTTTCTTTATATTTCTCTTCATTTATATTTATAATTTCTTTCTCTAATGCTTTAGTCAGTTTTTTTAATAGCTTTTTGGTAGAGTTAAACTCAAGAAATGAAAAATCTTTATTATGCATTACTTTATTTCTACTTGATCGGATTATTTCCAAATCCTCTTTTACAAGTTTAATATTATAATTATAAAATAGTCTATCCCATAAAGATTTTTTAACAGACTTTTCTAAAATTCCTTTAATACTATTAATATTTGGATTTTGTTTTTTTGTCTCAACTTTACACTCTTCTATTATTTTTTCATTACTCCATTCTTCTCTTTCATTAAATAAATAATTAATATAATCATAGAATGAGAACTCTTCTAATGCATTCTCTATATAATGTTTTTGATTAATCCCTTTCTCTTTATGTGAATTTTCAATTTCTTTACTTATGGTTTTCTCCACCCACTCAACTTCATACACTTGAATAACTGTCAAATATATAAACTGACGAAGAACTCTCTCAAATCTAGAAATAATTACAGAAGCTTTGTCACAAAAATATCTAGATGAATCATCATATATTGTAATAATTCGATAATTTCTCCTATGCTTTCCATTTTTTATAGTTTTTTTTATTTCTTCAATTAGTTTTGCATTTTTTATAGTATTTCCACTCTTAATAGTAGATATACTAAAAATAATATTATTACTTTCTTGAGATTTTACTATTTCATAATTATAGTTTATATCCTTATAAAATATTTTATCATTCTTAAATTCAAATACATTACTAAAATCCCTTTTTAATTCTTCAATATTAATACTTTTATTTTTATGTAAAAATAATAATTTTAAAATCATTTTATCCCTCTTTTCATTATTCTAATAACTATACCAATTCTATAATTATTACATTTAAAATAATTCATTACAATATTACAATATAACCAGTCCAAATTTATATACTAATAAAGACAAAAAATAACCATCTTTGCTTAGTAATAGTCCTCCAAAATTTGTCTAAATTTTGGGGCTATTACCCTTTGACCGGAAAAGATGATTATTCTTTATAAATAAAATTATCTGGATCACCGTTATAAAATCGGAAACCTCGTTTTATATTAACATTTACTTTTTAATTTTTTAATACTTCAACCGCTGTTTTTTGCTTCCTATCTTCATAAAACAATTTTATATCTTAAATATTAGGATTAAAATTAGAATATTATAACTAAGAAAATAGCTATTTCTAATATAATTCTAAAACAGCTACTATTTCTTCTCCGTCTCTTTCATCAGTTTCTTCAAAACCAACTGACTTATAGAGTTGTCGTGCTACATCATTATCACTTTCATAAGATAACCAACAATATTCTGCTGTTCCACAAAGAAAAGTATTAATAAATTCTAAAGCTAAATCCATCGCTTTTTTACCATATCCCTTCCCTTGAAATTTTTTATCTATCATAAGACGCCATATATTATAATTACCTTTAGCTATCTTAGGAGCATCTTCAGCATCTGAATTTACATCATAACCTATCATTAGAAAACCAATAGGTATATCATCATTATAAATACCAAATGTGAATACATGATTATTCTCAGTAATAGCTATATACGCTTCTATGATACTACTATTATTTGTCGCTACAAAAGTTTTCTGATTATCAAAAACCTCTAATTTCAAAATCTCAGCTATATTGTTTCTATTAATCTTTTTCAATTTAAGCATAATCTATTCCCCATTGATTTCTTTGATTTTAATATGAAGTTTATTTTCATGATTATAAAATAATTTCTTAATGTTTATATCCTGTTTTTCAGTATTCCTACAAACTTCCTACTTAATAAACTTCGTTATTTTACCTTCTTTTTTATATGTTTCTACTGCTTTTGCTACTCTCTCGAAGTCACGTTTTAAACTGTATGAATAGATATCTCTAAATAATCTATATCCTAATTTTTCATTTACTTCGAATGCTAGTGTGTATAGTTCATATGTTTCCATTGAATCAAAGTTTTCGTGTGCTTTTACTACATCTACTAATATATCGTCACAATGTTCTACTAACGCTTTTTCTAATCTATCATTTAAAAATTTTGATTTATCTAGAGTGTATTTATACATTTCTCTTGATGTCGTTGAGAAGTCTGCTACTAAACTTTCTTTATCTAGTTTATCATACAGTTCATATCCTAACTGTTCATTTACATCTTTTGCGATTTCTACTAATCTTTCATCTGCTACAGGTTCTAAACTATATGCTGCGTTATTAACTTCTGTTAATGCGTTGTAGTTTTCTTCTATCGCTTTTTGTAATAATTCTAATTCCATAAAGATCCTCTCAATCCTAATTTACTTACACTCTATTATAACATATTTACCAGTAATTCTTATATCTCTTTATAACTTTTATATCGTTCTTGTAAATATTCTTGAATTTAACTTTTTCATATAAAGTTTTCTTGAAAAATTAATCATTCTACGTTAAAATTAATGTATTAACTAAGGAGAGTTTTAAAAATGAGTGAATCGAAAATTGTTTTAACTATTGATGATGAATTAAAAAATGAGGCTGAAGATTTATTCTTTAGTCTTGGATTAAATCTAGAAACTGCTATTAGCATGTTCCTTACAAAATCTATTAATGAAGGTGGAATACCATTTGAAGTAAAACATACAAAATTCGTAGAAAGTCCTGATTTTATCTCTAGTCACTTCACTATTAAATCAGCTGTGTATGAGATTAATGAATACATAAAAGATAGATTCAATGAAGAACCATCATTTTATCTAGCATGTGAAAATAGAGGGCTTACAGATGACGAAGCTAGCAAATTATTCATTCTATTTTCTAATAATACTGAAGAAATTGATCAAGAAGAGTTCACAGAAAAAAATATTGATAACCTAGTAGAATTATCAACAATCGCCTTCCCAGCATTAAGACGACTATCTGATGAACAACTACGTGATATCGTGAATGCATATATCACAAACTACTATTTAATTAGATAGTAATAAGCGACTAGTAAATTTTTAAAAAGAATATCCAAAATAAAAAACTCAAAATTCCACAACTGAATTTTGAGTTTTTATTTTTAATTACACTTTAGTTCAAAAATTTTAGATATTATTCTTCATCAATTAACCAGTCGACAATATATTTAATTTCTATACCATCAATATGGTCTGTTCCTTCATATCGACCTGTAATTACTATTTTTTTATAATTATCTTTTATCATTAATAAATTATCAGTTTCATGTGAATTATTTGGAATTTGATATGCTACTTGATAGTATTCAATTATCCCATCTCTTTTAGCGATAAAGTCTATTTCTTTATCGTCTAATCTAACTATATCAACTTTATATCCTCGTCTCAGAAGTTCTAAATATACGATATTTTCTAATCGATTTCCTAAATTACCATCTTTATGACTAACAGCATGGTTTCTTAGTCCATTATCAGCTATGAAATATTTAGAGTTTTGTTTCAAATACCCTTTACCTCTAATATCATACGGCTTAGCTTCATAAAATAAATAGGCATCTTGTAATAATTCTAGATATCTATTTACTGTATGATTAGATATTGATAATTTTTCTTGTTTTAGCATATTTGATATTTTTGTAGGATTTATTAATTGACCTACATTATCAGCTAAAAATGCAACCACTCTCTTTAAAACTAACGTGTCTTTCACAGATCCTCTTATTGCTATATCGTTTAATAATATCGAATCATAAATTCCTGATAAAATAGTTGTCTTTATGGCTTCAGGTGACAATACAACTCCTGGGAATCCTCCATATTTTTCATAATCTTTATACGCAGAATCTACAATTCTAGAATTAATATCAATGTTATTAACTTCTAAATACTCTCTAAATGAAAATGGATATATTTCTATTTCTACATATCTTCCACTAAGTAAGGTAGCTAACTCACCCGATAAAAGTTTTGCATTTGATCCAGTTATTACTATATCTATATCAAAACTAACTCTTAAACCATTAATTACTTTTTGCCAACCATCAACAAATTGAACTTCATCTATTAATAAATATACTTTTTTTCCGTTATTTGGTAACAACTCTTTTAGAATCTCTGAGAATTCTTCAGAACTTTTTATATATTGATACTCAAATGCTTCTAGATTTATATAAATTATATTTTCTTTATTTATTCCTTGTTTATATAAATAATTACTATATTGTTTTAATAAGACCGATTTCCCTGAACGCCTAACTCCAGTAATAACTTTTATAAAATCTGTATCTTTGAAAGAAATTAGTTTACTTAAATAATTATCTCTTATATACATTTTTTTCTCCTTTCGTTAATTTGATTATCATATTACCATTATCATACCATATTTCTGCATTAATTGGAAGCAGACTTCCAACTTTAGCCTTTTTTACCTTAAATTGGAAGTAGACTTCCAATTTTTACCTTTTCACCTTTAATTGGAAGTAGACTTCCAATTTTTACCTTTTCACCTTTAATTGGAAGTGTACTTCCTACTTTTATATTTTTTACCTATAATTGGAAGTAGACTTCCAACTTTCTTTTTTCCTTATTCCTTTTCTTCAGATTTTTATTTTTACAATCACTTTATTTTCTGATAAACTATAATTGTAAAACAATAAAACACTTACATTTATGTAAATAAGAGGAGATCAAAATGGGAAAATTTAATAAAAAAGTTGTTTCAGTAGCTTCAATTGCCGCAACATTACCTGCCCTAATCGGTAGCTATGCAGGTTATCAAAAATTACGTTATAAACGTAGTGCTAAAGCTGGTTTAATCGAGTTATATCTTGGTAATAAATATAAGAAACTAAGAGATATCGATGAAAC
>CAUUCZ010000020.1:0-20857 GCA_963543895.1 uncultured Gemella sp.
ACGCTACTGTTGGATGACTTCCTGGTGTGTTCACTACTGGTGTTTCTTTCCATGTTACAGTCGTACCTTCTGGTAAGCCTGTTTTATCTACACTGTCTTCTGCATTTGGTACTGTTCCATTGTCCACTGTTTGTGGTTTTGGTTGTGGATTGTATTTTCCTCGCATTGACCAAACTGTTATATTTACTAATTTCGAAGTAGAATTCCCTGCTTTATCTCTAGCTATTATTGTTACTCCATACATTATACTATCAGATTCAATTTTCGGTACTTCTTGTACACCTGCCTTGAAAACAATTGTTCCAGTAGATTTATCAAAAGTTAAGAATGAAGGCATATTGTTTGCTTCAATAGTAGCAATTCCACTTCCATTTGCGTTATCTTCTGCTTCAATCTTCATCACAGGTAAAGTTTTATCTAATGACGTTATTTCCCAGTTTGTATTTTCTGCTGGTGTTTGAATTGTTGGTGGTGTTACATCTTTGACTTTTAACGGAATCATAACATCTTGTTCTGAACCATCAATATATGTTACTTTTGCTTGGATTGTTTGATCTCCATATGTTGCTGTATTGACTGGTGATTTTGATTCTACTTTTGAGATTTTCGCATTACCGTTCTCACCTTGTGCATTAGTCGCATTAACTGCTCCTTTTAACATATCGGATGTTACTTCTTCATTTTGATTTACTTCAATTTGTGTTCCAGTCGCTGTAAATTCTTCGCTTACTTTTCTTACAGTTACATTTACTGTAACTACATCTTTTGAACCATCTGGATAATTGATTTCTACTTCACCAGTGGTTGAACCTGGTGTGTTAACTATCGGCGGTGTTTTCCATGTCACCGTTGTTCCTTCTGGCAATCCTTGTTTATTTACACTATCTTCTGGATTTGGTACTTGTCCATAGTTTACCGTTTGATCGTTTGGTTGTGGATTAATCTTCGCACTCATTGAAGAAACTGTAATTTTCGCGGCTCTTTCACTAACATTCCCTGCGTTATCTTCCACACGAATGTTCAGATTAAATTCTTTACTTGGAGTATTCTCTGGTAGTTTTTCTACTTCTTGTTTTCCTACTTTGAATTTAATTGAGTTAGTTGCACTATCATATTCTAGATAATCAGGTAATCCTGTTACAGTGACAGTTTTAATTCCACTTCCGTTCGCATTATCTTCTGCCCTTACTTCCATATTTGGTAAAGCTTTGTCTAATGCTGTCATTTCCCAGTTTGCATTTTCTGTTGGCGCTGTAATAGTTGGTGGCGTCACGTCTTTAACTTTCAATGGAATTGTTACTTCTTTTGTTGTTCCGTCTTTGAATGTTACTGTCGCTTCGATATTTGTTTCACCATATGCAGCTGTGCTTACTTGTCCTTTTGGTTCTACTTTTGCGATCTTATCCGTTCCATTAATATTTCCTACTTTTGATGTAGCCGTTACTTTGGCTTTTAAGTCATCGTTTGTTACTTGAGCGTTTTGGTTTACTTCAATTTGCGCTCCTACAACATCGTATTCATCACTAAGTTTATTTACGTTGATTTTTACATTTACTATATCTTTTGAACCATCTCTATACGTTACTTCTACAACTCCATCTTTCTCACCTGGTGTTGTTGTTTCTGGTTTTGTTTTCCAAGCGTAATTAGTTCCTTCAGGTAAGTTAGTTTTATTAATACTTCTTCCTGCATCTGGTTCTTCTCCGTAACTTACTGTTTGTTTTTCAGTATTTGCAGTTGCATCGTATTTCGTAGTCATTGATTTCATAGTAATTGTAACATTTGTTGTTGTTTCATTTCCTGCGTTATCTACTACCGTTATCGTTATATTATGCGGATCTACATCTGTTCCTTGAGGTAAACTTGGTACTTGAGTTACTCCAGTTTTAAACTTGATTGTCTTAGTAGCTTCATCGTATTCTAAGAAATCTGGTAATCCTGTTACTGTTGTTGATTTAACTCCACTTCCTCCTGTGTTATCCTCACTTGTCACAGAAATATCTGGATTTGTTCCTTCTACTGCGATTAAGTCCCAATTTTGTCCATTGGTTGGTGTTTGGATTGTTGGTTTCGTTACGTCTTTGACTTTCAATGGAATTGTTACTTCTTTTGTTGTTCCATCTTTGAATGTTACAGTCGCTTCGATATTTGTTTCACCATACGCAGTTGTGCTTACTTGTCCTTTTGGTTCTACTTTTGCGACCTTATCAGTTCCATCTATATTTCCTACTTTTGATGTCGCCGTTACTTTGGCTTTTAAGTCATCATTCGATACTCGATCGTTTTGATTTACTTCAACTTGAGTTCCTGTAACATTGTATTCATCACTAAGTTTATTTACATTGACTTTTACATTTACTGTATCTTTTGAGCCATCTTTATACGTTACTTCTACAACTCCGTCTTTCTCACCTGGCGTGTTTGTGTCTGGTGCTGTCTTCCATTTGTACTTAGTACCTTCTGGTAAGTTAGTTTTGTTTACACTTGTTTCTGCATCTGGAGTTGCTCCATAACTTACTGTTTGTTTATCTGGATTTGGAGTTGCATCATATTTTGTAGTCATCGACTTCACAGTAATTGTAACATTTGTTGTTGTTTCATTTCCTGCGTTATCTACTACCGTTATCGTTACATTATGCGGATCTACATCTGTTCCTTCTGGTAAATTTGGTACTTGAGTTACTCCTTCTTTGAATTGAATCTTTTTAGTTGATTCATTGTATTCTAGGAAGTCTGGTAGACCTGTCACAGTCGTTGTCTTAACTCCACTTCCTCCTACGTTATCTTCACTTGTTACGGCTATATTTGGATCTTGTCCTTCTACTGAGATTAAGTCCCAATTTTGTCCGTTTGTTGGTGCTTGGATTGTTGGTTTTGTTACGTCTTTAACTTTCAATAGAATTGTAACGTCTTTTGTTGTTCCGTCTTTGAAGGTTACAACTGCACTAATAGTTTGATCTCCATAGTTAGCTGTACTGATTGGTGATTTAGGTACTACTGTTGAAATCTTATCAGTTCCTTCTACGTTTCCTACTTTTGATATAGCCGTTACTTTTGCTTTTAGGTCATCGTTTGTTACTGGTGTGTTTTGATTTACTTCGATTTCAGTAGCTGTAACATTATACTCGTCACTAAGTTTATTTACGTTGACTTTTACATTTACTGTATCCTTTGAACCATCTTTATACGTTACTTCTACTACTCCGTCTTTCTCACCTGGTGTGTTTGTATCTGGTTTTGTTTTCCAAGCGTAACTTGTTCCTTCTGGTAAGTTTGCTTTATCTACACTTGTTCCTGCATCTGGAGTTACTCCATAACTCACTGTTTGTTTTTCTGGATTTGCTGTTGCTTCGTATTTCGTAGTCATTGACTTCACAGTAATTGTAACATTTGTTGTTGTTTCATTTCCTGCGTTATCTACTACTGTTATCGTTACATTATAAGGCCCTACATCTGTCCCTTCTGATAAACTAGGTACTGATGTTATTCCTGCTTTGAACTGAATCGTCTTAGTTGCTTCATTGTATTCTAAGAAATCTGGTAAGCCTGTTACTGTTGTAGATTTAACTCCACTTCCTCCAGCGTTATCCTCACTCGTTACAGCAATATTTGGATTTTCTCCTTCTACTGCGATTAAATCCCAATTCTGTCCATTAGTTGGTGTCTGAATTGTTGGAGCTGTGACATCTTTTACTTCAAGTGGAATTGTTACTGTATCTGTTGTATCATCAAGATACGTTACAGTTGCAGTAATTTCTTTCTCTCCTACCTCAGTAGTACTAATTGTACCAACTGTAGTAACAGTTTTAACCTTAATATTCCCATTATTACTTATTGTTACAGCAGATTTTAAATCTTCACTCGATACAGTGTCATTTTGATTTTTAACAATTTTTATAACTGTTGGTTCATATTCATCAGCTAACCCACGTACACTTACAGTAACATTTACCGTATCTTTTGAGCCATCTGGATATGTAACAGTTACTACTCCTGCTTTATCCCCAGGTCCTTCGGTCGTACTTGGTTTTGTTTCCCATGTATAAGTTGTTCCTACAGGTAACCCAGATTTATTAATACTCGCTCTCGCATCTAATTCTTCTCCATAACTTACTGTTTGTTTTTCTGGGTTTGCAGTTGCATCGTATTTTGTAGTCATCGACTTCACAGTAATTGTTACGTTTGTTGTTGTTTCATTCCCTGCGTTATCTACTGCTGTTATCGTTACATTATGCTCCTCTACATCTGTTCCTTCTGGTAGACTTGGTACTTGCGTTACTCCGTTTTTAAACTTAATTGTCTTAGTTGCTTCATCGTATGCCAAGAAGTCTGGTAAATTTGTCACAGTCGTTGTCTTAACTCCACTTCCTCCTGCGTTATCCTCGCTTGTTACAGCTATATTTGGATCTTGTCCTTCTACTGCGATTAAGTCCCAATTTTGTCCGTTTGTTAGTGCTTGGATTGTTGGTTTTGTTACGTCTTTAACTTTCAATTGAATCGTAACGTCTTGTTCTGAACCATCAATATATGTTACTTTTGCTTGTATAGTTTGATTTCCATATGACACTGTATTGATTGGTGATTTTGATTCTACTTTTGCGATTTTTGCATTACCATTTTCACCTTGTGCATTAGTCGCATTAACTGCTCCTTTTAACATATCAGGTGTTACTTCTTCATTTTGATTTACTTCTATTTGTGTTCCAGTCGCTGTATATTCTTCGCTTACTTTTTTTACAGTTACATTTACTGTAATTACATCTTTCGATCCATCTGGATAAGTGATTTCTACTTCACCAGTTGTTGAACCTGGTGTATTAACTACCGGCGGTGTTTTCCATGTTATAGTTGTTCCATCTGGTAATCCTTGTTTATTTACACTATCTTCTGGATTTGGTACTTGTCCATAGTTTACAGTTTGATCTTTTGGTTGCGGATTAGTCTTATTACTTATTGAAGATACTGTAATTTTCACAGTTCTTTCACTTATATTACCTGCATTGTCTTTCACACGGATATTCAAATTAAATTCTTTACTTGGAGTATTTTCTGGTATTTTTTCTACTTCTTGTTTTCCTGCTTTGAATTTAATTGAATTCGTTGTACTATCATATTCTAAGTAATCAGGAAGTCCTTCTACACTTACTGTTTTTACTCCACTTCCGTTCGCATTATCTTCTGATCTTACTTCCATATTTGGTAAAGTTTTATCTAATGCCGTCATTTCCCAGTTTGTATTTTCTGTTGGAGCTGTAATAGTTGGTGGTGTTACATCTTTTACTTTTAATGGAATTGTTACTTCTTTTGTTGTTCCATCTTTGAATGTTACAGTCGCTTCGATATTTGTTTCTCCATACGCAGTTGTACTTACTTGTGCTTTAGGTTCTACTTTTAAAATCTTGTCAGTTCCATTAATATTTTCTTCTTTTGATGTCGCTGTTACTTTGGCTTTTAAGTCATTGTTTGTTACTGTAGTATTTTGATTTACTTCAATTAGCGATCCAACTACGTCGTATTCTGAGCTTAATTCTTTCACAGTTACTTTTACATTTACTGTATCTTTTGAGCCATCTTTATACGTTACTTCTACAACTCCGTCTTTCTCACCTGGTGTATTTGTATCCGGCGTTGTCTTCCAAGCGTAACTTGTTCCTTCTGGTAAACCTGAAGTATTCACACTTGTTCCTGCATCTGGAGTTGCTCCGTAACTTACTGTTTGTTTTTCTGAGTTTGCAGTTGCATCATATTTTGTAGTCATCGACTTCACAGTAATTGTAATATTTGTTGTTGTTTCATTTCCTGCGTTATCTACTACCGTTATCTTCACATTATGCGGCTGTACATCTGTTCCTTCCGGTAAACTTGGTACTGATGGTACTCCTGCTTTGAATTGAATCTTTTTAGTTGATTCATTATATTCTAGGAAGTTTGGTAATCCTGTTACTGTTGTTGATTTAACTCCACTTCCTCCTGTGTTATCCTCGCTTGTCACAGAAATATCTGGATTTGTTCCTTCTACTGCGATTAAATCCCAATTTTGTCCGTTTGTTGGTGTTTGGATGGTTGGTGGTGTTACGTCTTTAACTTTCAATGGAATTGTTACTTCTTTTGTTGTTCCATCTTTGAATGTTACAGTCGCTTCGATATTTGTTTCACCATACGCAGTTGTGCTTACTTGTCCTTTTGGTTCTACTTTTGAAATCTTATCTGTTCCGTCTACGTTTCCTACTTTTGATGTCGCCGTTACTTTGGCTTTTAAATCATCGTTCGATACTGGATCATTTTGATTTACTTCAATTTGTGTTCCTGTAACATCGTATTCATCACTCAACTTACGAACTTTTACAGTCACAGTTACTTCATCTATAGAATCATCCGGATAAGTAACTGCCACTACTCCTGTTTTATCTCCAGGTTTACTCGTATCTGGTGTTGATTTCCATGCGTATTGTACACCATCTGGTAATCCCACTGTATTTACACTTGTTTTCGGATTAGGTATTTCTTCATGACTAACTTCTTGAATAGTTGTATTCGCTTGTGGATTATATTTTTCAGCCATAGATATTTGTCTTATTTGAAATGTTCTTTCACTACTATTTCCTGCATTATCTTCCACACGTAATGTTACCGTTTTTGTAGTGCGATTAATTCCAGATAATTTTGGAACCTCTCTAACTCCATCTTGGAAAACAATACTATTTATTGCTTTATCATATTTCAAGAAACTTGGTAAATTAATTGGAACGATACTTTTTACTCCACTTCCTCCAGCATTATCCTCTGACGTTACTTTAATTTGTGGTAATGTTTTATCTAACGATGTTATTTCCCATAATTGACCTTCTGTTGGTGTTTGGATTGTCGGAGCTGTAACGTCATTTACTTCAAGTGGGATTGATACAGGGTCTGTCGTGCCATCAAGGTATGTTACAGTCGCATTTATAGTTTGTGTACCCGCATTCGTCGTACTAATATTTCCGACAGGAGTAACTAATCTAACTTTACTGTTTCCATTATTATTAATCGTTACCGCTGCTTTTAATTCTTCATTTGATACTGAGTCATTTTGTTTTTTGACTATTTTAGTACCTGTTGGTTCATATTCGTCACTTAGTTTGCGCACATCCACAGTTACATCAACCAAATCTGTAGACCCATCTGGGTATGTTACAATTACTACTCCAGCCTTTTCTCCAGGTCCAGTAGTTGTGTTAGGCGTCGTTCTCCAAGTATATGTTGTCCCTGCAGGTAATCCATTTTTATTAATACTTGTTTCTGCGTTTGGTGTTTGACCGTAACTTACAGTTTGTTTTTGTGGATTTGCTGTTGCACTGTATTTAGTCGTCATCGATTTAACTGTAATTGTTACTTGTCTTCGACTAGAATTATTCGAATTATCCGTTACTTGGATATTAACATTATACGTTTTACTATCTTGTCCATCAGGTAGTTTCGTTACCTCTTGAACACCATTTTTAAACTTAATTGTCTTAGTTGCATTGTCGTAAACTAAGAAATCTGGCAATCCAGTTACATTTGTTGATTTAATACCTGTTCCCCCAGCATTATCTGCTGACGTTACTTTAATTGTTGGTAGTGTTCTATCTAACGCTATTAAGTCCCAATTTTGTCTATCACTCGGTGTTTGAATAGTTGGAGCTGTGACGTCTTTTACTTCAAGTGGGATTGATACAGGATCTGTCGTACCATCAAGATATGTTACAGTCGCATTTATAATTTGTGTACCTGCATTCGTCGTACTGATATTTCCGACAGGAGTAACAGATCTCACTTTACCGTTACCATTGTTATTAATTGTTACTGCTGCTTTTAAATCATCATTTGATACTGTACCATTCTGATTCTTAACTATCTTAGTAGCAGTTGGTTCATATTCATCACTTAATTTGCGCACTTTTACAGTCACATTTACAATATCTATTGAGCCATCTGGATAAGTAACCTTCACTACTCCTTCTTTATTCCCCGGAGTATTTGTAACAGGTTTTCTTTCCCATTTATACTGAGTATTAGCCGGTAAACCAGTTGTACTTATACTTGTACCTGGATCAGGTGTTTGAGCATGGCTTACTTCTTGTATTTTAGGATTAGCAACTGCTGTATATTTTTGCGTTTGAGATTGAATATTAAAGGTAATATTTTTAGTCGCAGTATTCCCTTTTCTATCCACTGCTTTAACAGTTACTTGAATACTAGATTTACCATTTTGGAAATTATTCGGTATAACTCCATTAATCTCTATTTTCGATGTTTTTGGATTATAAAATAACGGATTTGGCAGATTTTCAACCGTTATAGGGTTTCCATCTTTAAGCCCTACTCCTTTATTATTATCCTGTGCAGAAATATTTATCTCACTTGGCAATCCTTCTAATCTTGTTAATAATACTGAATCTGGTGCTGTGATAGTTGGATTAATATTGTCCACTATTTCTACCGGGATTCTTACAGTTTTCATCAAATGATTACCACGAAGGATTTCAATTTCTTTATGTTGTACACCTGCTGCAGAAGTATCTACAGTCGATGAACCACCTTTCCAACGAACAGTAAATTCACTTGGAATTGCTGAATTATCCGAAACAGTAATATAATTTCTTGCATCTCCTAGTTGACCAGATTGATTCTGGTTAATTTTTTTATCTTGTTTTCCTATAAAGTCTAAAACTGTATAAGGAGTTGTTACATCTTTTGTTACTCCATTTTCATAAGTTGTTGTTACTACAACGTTTCTTGTTCCTGCTTGTTGTAAGTTAAATGGTGTTTTATAAGTTACTTGAGCTGTCGATGGTACTTCATTTCCAGTTTTAGAACGTACTAATTGTCTTGGATTTGTATATAATTCTTTAGAGTCACCAAAATATGCTGTTAGACTTGAATATTTTGCTTCCACATCATTAGTCGCATTTGTTTGAATAGTTTTAGTAGCAAATCCATCTTTAAAGTGAATTGTCATTGTTGTACCATCAGCAGAAATTTCAGCGTGGTCGAAGTCAACTTGCGAATTATTAAGTCCATCTTTTCTATTTACAACATCAGGATGCTCTGTCTTAAATTTTTCAATTAAAGCTGTCTTTTCAGTTTCTGTTAAATGGCGAACGTCATCTACATAAGTTGTCGATAAATTTCTAACTTCGTTTCGTTCACTTTGTGGTTTTATAATTATATTATAAGTAATTTGATAATTTATATTTGGACGTTGAGTATCATTTACTGTTAAACCAAATTGATATGTTCCAGGTTTTACTAATCCTTTCCCTCCGATTTTTCCAACAATCGCTGCTTGAACACTTGGTATATTAATATCTCGAACTGTCTTTGGATTAGTCACAACTCCACGTCTATTTGTAGAAACTTGTATTTGCAAATCCGTTAATACATTACTAGTGACAGTAACTCTATTTACTAAACCAGTACCTTTAGGAGCTGTTAACTGCATAACTGCAAGAAAATCATCAGAGTTATAAGCAACAAGATTTGTACTAGTGCTGTTAATATTAACCCCATTTTCCTTAATTAATAAAGGCCTAATTTCTATAGCTCTAAACCCACTCTCTCCATTTTTATCAATAACTTTTCCATTTCGTGGATCACGTCTTCCTGAATTAGCACGAGTAACTCTATTAGCTACTCTATTTCGAAGATAAATTGCTTCATTTAATAATTTTTGAATACTTTCTTCGCTATTATTATCAGTAGTTGGAAGTTTCTCAATAGTGTTAACTAATTCTTTTTCTGAATCACTAAATTCATAGTTTATTTCACTAGCTAAGCTATTGATTTCTTTCACGATATTAGTTACTTTAGTTATTTTCTCATCATGTCTTCTAGCGACATCTTCTGTATTATTTACTTGTTGTTTTTCTTTAGTATTCTTCTCAACACTTGATTTTTCTTCTTTTTTAGACTCCATTTTCTCTTTAGACTCTAAGACCTTTTCTTTTACAGGTTTATCTTCTAATTTGTCAAAAACTTCTTTAAGAGCCTTTTCTTCTTTATTGATTTCTTCTTGAGTTATTTCTTTGTTATCTATTGCCTTTTCCGCACGTGACAAAACAAGATTAAGCTCTTTTACAGATTCTTCAGTTTTTTTACTTATATCTGTATTCTTAATCTTATCTACTAATTCTTTAAGAGATTTTTTGTTAACTTCTTTTTTCTCAAGCGTCTTTTCTTCATTTTCAGTTAAAACAGCAGTATCTTCAACCTTATCTCTAGAACTTTCTACTTGTTTTTCCCCTCGTGAAGTTGGATTCTCAATTGTTGTTTCTTTATTGACTATATGAGCCGCCTTATCTTGTTTAGCGACTACTTCTGATTCACTTATTTCTTTTGCATATGTTACTTGTGGGCCATTAACACTTACTCCCCCAACAACAAAAAACAGCGAGCATCCAAAAAGAATATGTTTACCCTTTTTAACCATGCGCCAATTTTTTTGTTGGAGCCCTTGTCGATTAAATAACATTTATTTTCTCCTTTTTTCAATCTAGTATTTACGATATTATTAATACACATTATATTATATCTCTAATCCTTTAGAGATTCAATACTTTCATATATGTCAAACACATATTGTAATAAAATTGAAATATTTTAAGATATACTATCTACTTGTAGTCACTCAATTAACCACATAATTTTACATAATTACAACAAACAACAACATATAATTAATTAAATAAATATAATTTTATTTAATAGGTATGTAGAATCTAATTTATAACTTAATTTATCCTCTTCATAATTTTATAGGAAATAAAAAAGACTTCGTTACTGCTATAACGAAGCCTTTTTTATCTATTATTATTTATTTACAACATTCGCAGATGTACCAGTTGTAACTACTTCTACAGCCGCTTCTAATCCACCCTCTACAAGGTTTTGAATTGCAGTTTCTGTATAAAACGCTGTATGTGGAGTATAAATTACATCATCACGATCTATTAGAGTTTGTAATAATTCATCATCAAACTCTTTTCCTTCAAAGTTTTTAGGAACATATTTACCTTCATTTTCATAAACATCTAACCCTGCCCCAAGAAGTTTTCCACTATCTAATGCACGAAGTACAGCCTTTGTATCAACTAGCATACCACGAGCAGCATTTAGCAAGATTGAATTATCTTTCATCTTAGCAAGGAATTCATCATTTACCATATGATTATACTCTTTAATAGCAGGCATATGAATAGTAATAATATCAGAATTCACTATTAAATCATCTAAATTCTCAACATACTCTAAAACTTCTTTTGCCGCTTCATTTTGATAAACATCATAACCTAAAACTTTAGATCCTAAAGCACTGAATAATCGAGCAGCTTGAGTACCGATTCTTCCAGTACCTATAACACCCACTGTTAAAGTTCTAAGTTCACGTGATAATATCCCTGGATTCCAAGAGAAATTATGTTTTTCTAAATTGCGTTGAATTTTATTTGTATTTCTGCTAATACGTAATGCAGAAGTTAGAACATGTTCAGCAATAGCATTCGGTGAATATGATGGTACATTCGTCATTTTAATTCCAAGCTCAGACATTAATTCTAAATCATAAATATCAAAACCAGCTGAACGAGTCGCAAAAACTTTAACTCCTTGTTCTTTAGCAAATTCATATACATCACGTTCAAAAGGTTTATTTTGAGCTAAGACTACACCTTCTTTACCTTCAAGTAAATGTTTATTAGCTGATGTAAGTTCTTCTGTATAAACATCAATTTCAACCTCAGGGTGAGCATTTTTCCAACTTTCTAATGCACTTTTTTCATCTTCTCTTAAATTAAAAAATACTAATTTCATATCTTTTCCTCCTTAGACAATGTACTAGTTCAACAATATTCTAGTAAACTTTTTATAAAATCAATATAACTAATTTTACCATAAAAATTAATTTACTAAAACTATTTTATTTTACTTTTCAAAAATTTTTTTAATAATTTCAAACAATTCACTATTATTTTCCGCTATTTTATAAACATTAACATTCTCTAGTAATTTTTTCTTATAACGATTTATCCAAATTGCTTTCCAGCCTGCATTATTCGCTCCAACTATATCATTTTCCAACGAATCTCCTATATAATATAGAGAATGATTAGGAAGTTGTAATTTTTCTTGCATAATTTCAAATATTCTAATATCTGGTTTGTTTATACTATAATCACCTGAGACAATGATATTCTCTTTATCAACCCATCTTTCAACACCTAATGCTTTTACCTTAGACCATTGATGTTCACTTGATCCATTAGTAATAATTCCTAACTTTATATCATTCTCTTTCGCTAATTCTAATATGCTTATAGTTATATTAGACATTTGTAATTTTTGTTGATTCTTTTTATATTCTTTTTGCATATTTAGTGCCTGTTCATCAGTTAGAAAGACACCTAAGTCTTTGGCTGCTTCTTGAATTCTATAAATATGATATTCATCCATGGTCATCTCACCATTTCGAGAGGCTTCAAATTTTATATCACTATAATGTCGACTCAAAAGATAAAATTGTTCCATGTCAATATCTATATCGAATAGACTCTTATATGCATTCTCAAATGGGGCTATCTGTTCATACAACGTATCATCCACATCAAAAACAAGACCAATCATTTTATTCACTTTACTCACCATTTTCTAAAAATTTAATAACCTCTCCTAGATTCTTAACTATTTTATGAGCTTTTTCTTTACATACTTCATCTGGTTCAAACATATCTGGAACCATAATAACTTTAGCCCCTGCTGCACTCCCCGCAATAACACCCGCCTTAGAATCTTCAAGAACTAAGCATTCTTCAGGTTTTACACCCAAACGCTCTGCAGCTAATAAAAACACATCTGGTGCTGGTTTGCCATTTTTCACTTCTGCACCACTAGCAAGCTCGTCTATATATTTCACAAGACCTGTTTTTTCCATATTGTTTGTTATGTGATTCATATTAGAAGATGATGCTACCGCAACCTTATAATTATTATCTTTCAGGTAAATTAACAATTCCTCTATAAATGGCATTTTCTTAGGCCCTGTAGTAAATAAAATATTTTCTATATATTTATAATGATCCTCAACTAATTGCTTTCCGTTAACATTAGAATCTTTAAAATAGTTTTCCCAAAATTCATAAATACTCTTTGTAGTAAAACCCAATACCAAAAGAGTCTCTTCTCTAGTCATCTCATATCCTTGCTTTTTTGCACTATGAATAAATGCTTCTGTCGCCAAACTTTCGGTATCTACCATTAATCCATCCATATCAAATAACACTGCTTTTATATTCATGTTTATACCCTTCACTTTTTATTTCATATTTTCATCTGAATTATTACTTTATAATCTTTAAATTATTATATCACACTTATTATTTCATAGGAAAATGTTTCTTCAGCAGTATTACTAATCCAAAATAATAGAAATATAATTGTCGATATCTATTATCCACGTTAATAAAAACTTAAATATAACATTACTTTTAAAATAAATATATTAGGCGTGTTAAAATTCAAAAACAATAGAAATAGTTTACTTTTTATTTCACTTTTTATTTGAAAAAATTTTATTTTTAGTATATTATATATAGACGTAGTTAAACTACAATCATTTAAAACAAAATCAAAGAGGTTAAAATTTATGAAAACAGCTTTTGTGTGCGATTCAGCATTACAAATTAATAAAAATTTTGCAAATAACAATCCAATTACAGTTATCCCTGTTGAAGTTCGTCTTGATGATGAAATTTTCGAGGACAATGTAACTATAACGCCTGATGAATTTTACAAAAGAATACACAACGGACAAAAACCTAGCACAAGCCAACCCGCAGTAGGTAAAATTCTAAGCGTTTATGAAGATTTAAAACAACAAGGTGTTGAGCGTATCGTCGCCTTCAGTGTCTCTTCTAAGCTATCTGGAACATATTCTTCTTTCGTTCAAGCTAAAGAACTTATCGATGGCATAGAAATCAAGATAATCGATACTCTTCAAATAGCAAGAATGGTAGGAATAGCTATTGAAAAAATTATTAAAGAATTCGAAGCAGGAAGTCTAACATTTGAAAATATAGAGAATAGATACTTAGAACTTTCTCAGCAACATAATGTTCTTGTAACAGTGGAAACTATGGAATATTTATACGCAGGAGGTAGACTTACTAAAGCTCAGTTCGTTCTATCAAATCTACTAAATATTCTTCCTATTATCACTATTAAAGACGGAGTCCTTGCAGTAAGTGGTAAACATAGAGGAATGAATAAAGTTCTTTCAAAAATGTGTGAAGAAATAAAAGAAAAAAATCCAAAGAGTTTATTTGTTCTTTATACAACAGATGAATTATTAGAAAAAGCAATGGCATCTATCAAGAAAACTTTTGGCGATATCGAAGTTGAAACAGAAATCGTTTCTCCTGTAATTGGATCTCATGCAGGACCTAAAGCTATCGCAATAGGCTATTTAGGTTACGACAAATAAAACGTAAAAAAACCTTAGAATTAGATTAAAAACTAATCCTAAGGCTTTTATTTATTAAGCGTGACTCCAAATCATGATATCAAAAAAATCAAATACCGTTTACTTATTAAACTATCTTGTAATTAGTATCCGATAATGCAGCTTGAAGATCTTCTTTTGAAGCATCACCCTCAACTTCAATAGTTTTTTCTTGGATATTGATTTCAACGTTATTAACATTGTCTAATTTTAATAATTTTTCTTTAACTGCAGCGACACAACCACCACATTTTACTCCTTCGATACTATATTCATTTTTCATGATTAATCCTTCTTTCATTTTAATGATTTTATTAATTTAATTTTACTCTTTTTAATCTTAAGGCATTTAGAACTACAGATATAGAACTAAAACTCATTGCAGCTCCAGCTAACATTGGATTTAACAATGGCCCACCGAATATGTAGAACACCCCCATCGCAAAAGGAATACCAATAACATTGTAGAAGAATGCCCAGAATAGATTTTCTTTAATATTTTTTATAGTTTTTCTACTTAAAACTATAGCATTAACAACAGAATTTAAGTCAGGTTTCATCAACACTACATCTGCAGCATCGATTGCTACATCTGTTCCTGTTCCTACTGCTATTCCGACTTCTGCTTGTACTAGTGCTGGTGCATCATTAATACCATCACCAACCATAGCTACTTTTTTACCTTGAGCTTGAAGTTTTTTGATTTCATTTGCTTTATCTTCTGGTAGAACTTCACTAACAACTTTATCTATTGATAATTGTTCTGCAATTACTTGAGCAGTTTTTCTATTATCCCCAGTTAACATAACTACTTCTATGCCCAAGCTATGTAATCTTTCAACAGTTTCTAAACTACTTGCTTTTATTTGATCGGCAACAGCTATAATTCCAGCTAGTTCAGAGTCTACAGCTATGAATAATGGTGTTTTCCCTTCTGAAGCATATTTCTCTGCTTTTTCAACTGAATCTTTTGTAACAATATTATTTTCCAACATTAGTTTTTCATTACCGATAAGTACTGACTTCCCATCAACCATTGATGAAATACCTAATCCTGTTAATGAACTAAAATCTTTAACTTCTAACAACTCTAAATTTCTATTTTTAGCTTCATCTACTATCGCTAAACCTAATGGATGTTCTGAAAGATATTCTACACTCGCTGCAAGTTGCAAGAGAACTTCTTCAGATAAATTATTAAATGTCATTATATCAGTTACTGAAATTTTACCTTCTGTTAATGTTCCAGTTTTATCAAAAACAACAGTATCAACTTCTTTAGCTAACTGCAAAGCTTCTGAACTTTTTATTAAAATACCGTGTTCAGCTCCCTTACCTGTACCTACCATTATAGCTGTCGGTGTCGCTAAACCTAATGCACAAGGACAAGCAATAACAAGCACTGCGATAATAATTTTTAGAGAAAAACTCCAAGATGCATCTCCAACAAAGTACCATAAAATTCCAGATATTAGTGCTAAAACAATAACAATAGGAACAAATACACCTGAAATTTTATCAACAAGTTTTGCAATCGGAGCTTTAGAATTTTGGGCATCTTCAACAAGTTTAATAATTTGTGATAAAGTAGTGTCTTTTCCAACTTTAGTAACTTTCATTTTAAAAACACCTGTTTTATTAATACTAGCTCCAACAACTTTACTATTTATTTCTTTTTCTACTGGGATACTTTCCCCTGTTAACATCGATTCATCTACAGTCGAACGACCTTCAATCACGACTCCATCAAGAGGTACTTTTTCACCAGGACGAACTAGTAGTATATCACCTGTAGATATTTCATCTACGGCTACTACATGTTCTTCACCATCTTTTATTAAATTAGCTGTTTTCGGTACTAATCCAACCAATTTACTTATAGCATTTGTAGTACGACTTTTCGATACTCCTTCAAAGTATTTACCTAGTGTAATCAATGTTAAGATTACCGCTGCAGATTCATAGTACAAATTCATAGCTACATGTTCATCACCTAAATATACCAATACGGTTGAATAAACACTATATAAGAATGCTGCCCCTGCTCCTAACGCTACTAAAGAATCCATATTAGGTTTTCTTCTAAAAATAGCTCTAATTCCTACACTAAAGAATTTTCTACCAAAATATAAAACAGGTAACACCAGAATAAACTGTACAGTTGAAAATAATTTTGGATTCCCCATTGGACTTAAACTTTCCAACATAGGTAATCCCACCATCTCAGCCATCGCTATATATAATACAGGCACTGTAAATATAGCTGAATAAATAAATCTTTTCCAAATACCATCAATTTCTTGTTGTTTTTTCTCAGCTTGATCATCAACCAAATCATCTATTTCTAATCTTGCTTTATAGCCCGCTTCTTCTACTTTTTTCTCGATTTCAGCTACACTTAATTTTTCTTTATCGAATTTTACTACCATCTTCTCAGTAGCAAAATTTACAATGGCTTTTTCTGTTCCATCTAAAGATGAAATCGTATCTTCTATATTTTTCGCGCACGTTGCACAACTCATTCCTTCTAATATGAAAGTTCTCTCTTCTATACTAGATATATAAGTAAGCTTATACCCCAATTTTTCTACAATCTTTTCTACTTCAGTTCTATCTATTCCGTCTCCTCTAGAAAGAGTAAGCTTACTTGTTGCAAAGTTTACATTGACATCTGATAAATTATCAACTTGTTTTAAACTATCTTCAATATGCGCTGCACAAGAAGCACAGCTCATCCCTTGAATTAAATATGTTTCATTTTTTACCATATATTAATCACACCTATCTCTTAAATATTTTTATTCGTCTACATTTGTAGTCTTCTTTGTAAATTAAGTATACTACCATCTAAAATTATTGTCAACAATATTTTAAATAATCAATAACAGCTATCATTATGATATAGGGAGTGACTCAAAAATCGTGATTTCGTAGAAATCGATTTTGTCGAGTCACCTCGCACAGTTTATTAGATATCTAAAAAGCTTTTCTAAAGCGATTTTAGATATCAATAAACCACTGCGTCTATGAGTTCTCATATGAATTTTGCCAAATTTTAGGACCTTTTTGTCAATCTCAGCTAATTTTCTAGGATTTAATTTAAAATTTAAAGCTGTAGATTTATTAGAACCTACAGCTTTTTACAATATTAATTTTTACTCTCTAACTTTTCATTCATCTGACGACGTAATTTTGAAAAATCTTCTTTTACTACTACTGTATCAGCAATAAAGTCATGAAGTCCTTTTTTCTTATTTGTGAAAACTACTGCTAAATACGGTAGGTAAACTAAAAATATCGTTAGTAGTCTACCTACTAGCTCACGATAAACTACATCTGCAAGACTAAGCTTTTCCCCTTTATTAGTCTCTACTTTTATCTTCATAATCATCTTACCTAAGGTTTGAGAGAAGAAGTAAGTCATAGCTATAAAGTAAGTAAACATAACAATAACATAACTTAAAGACTCTTCTCCTAAAATAGGAAAATCTAGTTGCTTATTCAAAAGTCCAAAACTAAAAGTATTTAATAAACTAGCTATTGCATAAATAACTATCATATCGATCACATATGCAGCAAATCTAGTCCAGAAGCCTGCATAGAAATTTTTAGAAAGTATTATATAATCTTCTAATGAAGTTGGCAATGAAAAATCTTTTTCTAGTTTTTCTTGTGCTTCTTTATTATCTCTATATTCTTTAACAAATTCTTCATTTTGCGTAATTTCATCCGGTGCTACTGTAGTATCTCTGTTAAGAAGCGGATCATATGAAGGTGTATTATTATTTAAATCGTTGCTCATTTAAATCCCCTCCCTATCCTAAGTAGCTACGCTCAACTTTATTTGAATTTACTTCACTATTTAATTCTGAGATAAAACTTTTTGTTGTTGCTTTTACAAATCTAGAGATTAAACTTTCTGCAGTCTTATCAGCTCTTAACTCGATGACAGTAGGGTTAGATAATCCTTTTTCTTCTTTTATTAAATCAATAAGTTCATCTTCAGTACCTACTTTATCAGCTAGTTTGTTTGCTACTGCTTGAGTACCAGTGTACGTTCTACCATCCGCAAGTTTCTTAACTTCATCTTCACTTAGGTGTCTACCTTCAGCTATAGCTTTTACAAATCTGTCATACGCTTCTTTATTTTGTTCTTGTAATATTTTTCTAGTTGATTCTGGTAAGTCCTCTGTTAAACCACCTACTGCTTTTTGCTCTCCAGAACGGATAGTTTCTTGTTTAATTCCATGATCGTTTAAGAATTTTTGAGCAGATACATAACTCATAATCACTCCCAGAGAACCAGTAGTTGTTTCAGTATTCACGAAGATTTTCTTAGCTGGCGTAGATACGTAATATCCACCTGAAGCAGCCATTTTTTTCATCGAAACATAGACATCTTTACCACTATTCTTAAGAGCATTGTACAATTCTGCAGTCTCATAAACACCACCACCTGGTGAATTTACAGACAATAATATAGCTTTAACATTAGGGTTACCTTTGGCTTCTTTAATTTGATTTAAAACAGAACCTCTTGAATAAGTATTCGTCATCTCTGCATTAATTTCACCTTCAATTGAAATCTTTTGAATAACTTCACTACTATCACCTTTTTTCAAAGTTAATTTAGTAACACTTTGTTCTTGTAAGAACTCTGTTAAATATCCATTCAATTCTGCATCATCTTTTTTACTGCTGTTACTTGATGTAATAGTTCCTTTAATCAACGAAAATATCACAAGAACTACAACAATAACAGTTGATATTAATCTTTTATTCTTAAAATTCATAATTTTTCCTCCGAAACTTTATTATAATATTCTTTGTAAAAAGCCAGCTACAAACAACACCTTAGCCATCTGTCCCTAGCTTTAAATTTACTCACCTTTAACTATTTTTTCGAACCCTTCTTGTAGATAAACATTTGCTGTTCTCTTGAAGTATAAGTATTTCTTATCGTTACCTTGGTTTTGTTCAGTTACCAGTACTATCGGCTCACCATTTAAAATTGTAAAGTAATATAAATGAGATGCTGGTCCTACAACATTTTCTATATCAGAATATACAGCAACTACATTATATACATCTTTCTGATTTCCTTCTGGTGACCACTTCATGCTGACTAATTTGTCACCTTCAAGTACTAGACGTGTTTGTCCAATTTTTTCTGTATCTCCTGGAAGATTTAATCCATAGTAATTAACTTTATTATCAATCGTATATTCCTTATAATTTTGATTTAAAGTTTTTTCCCATTCTTTTACATATTTATACAGTTTATTGCTTTTTTCTTTATTCCAAAGAGTATTACTTGTAGCTTTTTTCTCTTCTTTTTTAGAGCTATTTTCTTCAGATAAGCCAGTTACTGTAAGAGTACGTTTAAAGCTACCAGAAAGTTTTAACCCTTTCTTCTCAGCTTCCTCTTTATTAAGAGTTATCTCTACATCAACTTTACTTCCATTTTCCAAGTTTTCTTTTGGAGAATATTTAACCTCAGGTTTTCTTAAGAATTTCTTGATGTTTTCATCAGCATCTTTAACTTCCGGAACTTCCGTAATATTAACATCAACCTTACCATTTCGGTTAGTTCCATAAGCAGCTAATTCAACTTTATACTGATCAATATGAACTACTTTTGAATCTTTATTGTAGAATTTGAAATAATAGATACCTGCGGCAACTATGCATACTAAAAGTAATGCGACTAGGTAACCCAGTTTAGATTTTTTCTTTTTAGGTTCTTCATTAATACTATTTTCAGCATTTCTAACATTATCGTCAACTAAACTACTATTATTTCCTTGGAAATTATTACTTTGATTATTAAATGGGACAAAGTTACCACCTTGATTGTATTGCTCGTTATTGATATTATTACTTGAATAACTATTATCTTCTACATAATTACCATCTTGATCATAATAACCAGTTATAATAAAGAAACCATTTGTATCATAATACCCAGCTGGAGTTAGATCGTTATTAGAAGTATAATAGTCACCAGGTATAAAATTTCCATCTTGATCATAATATCCACCTTGGATAAAATTGCCATCTTGATCATAGTAGCCACCTTGGATAAAATTGCCATTTTCATCATAATAACCATTTTGACTGTTATTTATTTGATTATTTTGATTATTATCTCTATTTTTCATAACTCCCTCTCCTATTCTGCATAAGTTTTAGATACGAATTTATTATATCGTTTCATAAATGCAAGTTCCGCCGTTCCTGTTTGTCCATGCCTATTCTTAGCAATAATTACCTCAATAGTAGAAACATCGCTTGTTTCTTGAACTTCATTTTCATCAGCATCTTCACTTCTATAGTAGTCACCAC
>CAUUCZ010000021.1:0-20554 GCA_963543895.1 uncultured Gemella sp.
TCAAACTATCGCATGGATTGGACAACCTGGAGAAGCAGTTCCTGGAGGAGACAGCGCTACTGCAGCAGCTCAAGAAATTGTTAAAGAAGTTGCAGCAGATGTTAAAGTACCTGAAACTAAAGCAGGAGAAGTAGCACCTAAACGTGAACGTCGTGGAGAATATGACGTAGTAGTTGTTGGTGGAGGACCTGCTGGTTATGTATCAGCTATTAAAGCTGCTCAACTAGGTGGTAAAGTAGCATTAGTAGAAAATCGTGAACTAGGTGGAACATGTCTAAACCGTGGATGTATTCCAACAAAAGCATTCCTACACAATGCAGAAATTATTAACCACATCCGTTCAGCAAAAGACCGTGGTATTAAACTTGTAAATGATGCATTCTCAGTTGATATGGAACAAACTGTAGCTGTTAAGAATAAAATCTCTAAAACTCTATCAGGAGGAGTTGCAGGATTACTTAAATCTTACGGTGTTAAAGTATTTAACGGTGTGGGACAATTAACAGCTGACAAGAAAGTTTCTGTTGATGGAAAAGAAACAATTGATGCTGACAGCGTAATCTTAGCTGGTGGATCAAAAGTAAGTAGAATTAACATTCCTGGAATGGATAGTGATAAAGTTCTTACAAGTGATGAATTCTTAGATATCACTGAAGTACCAGCTCGTTTAGCAGTTATCGGTGGTGGAGTTATTGGATCTGAATTAGGTCAAGCGTTCTCTACTTTTGGTTCTGAAGTAACTATTGTTGAAATGGCTGATCGTTTAATCGCTGGAATGGATAAAGATGCATCTGCAGCATTAGAAAAACAATTCAAAAAACAAGGTATTAAAGTTCTTACATCAACTAAATTATTAGAAATCGTTGACAAAGGTCAAGAAGTAGTAGTTAAAGTTGAAGGAAAAGAAGATATCGTTGCTGATAAAGTATTATTATCAATTGGACGTGTTCCAGACAACACATGTCTTGGAGAATTAGCAGATCAATTCGAAATGGAACGTGGTCGTGTTAAAGTTAACGAGTACATGGAAACATCTGTTGAAGGTATTTACGCTCCTGGTGATATTAACGGAACTAAGATGTTAGCACACGCAGCATTCAAGATGGGAGAAGTTGCAGCTGAAAACGCAATGGGTCACCACAAAAAAGTTGATCTTAAAGCTACTCCAGCAGCAATCTACACTCACCCAGAAATCGCAATGGTTGGTTTAACTGAAGAGCAAGCTCGTGAAAAATATGACATCAAAGTTGGTAAATTCAACTTTGCAGCTAATGGGCGTTCATTAGCATCTAACCAAGGTGAAGGATTCGTTAAAGTAATTATGGATACTAAATACAGAGAAATCTTAGGTATCCATATTGTAGGACCAGTTGCAGCTGAGTTAATTAACGAAGGGTCTACTTTAATTCAAACAGAGATGACAATTGATGACGTTATGGATATTATCCACGGTCACCCAACATTCTCTGAAGCTTTATATGAAGCTATGACTGACTGTGTTGACTTATGTATACATTCACCTAAGAAAAAAACTAAATAATAGTTTATAAAGAAAAAGATGGCTAGCAAATTGCTAGTCATCTTTTTTCTCTATAATGCATCTCTGTCAATCTAGGATATGAGAATAAATACACTAGGAATATAAGCATATTTTTTTACTTAAATTCCTAGCGTAATTTAAATTTTTAGTTTTTAACTTCTGCGATACTAATTTTTTCATGAAGAGTAGTTTCATCTATTTTTATATTTTGATATTCGTCATTTACTGGAAATTTTAATGAATAATTTAAAGGTTTAGAAATTTCTACAAGACCGTTTAATATTTCAAAATCAAAGATATGTCCACCCGCTTTTAAATCATTACTAATGTAGTGTAAATGAAATCCACCAACACCTAATCCTTGGGCATAATAAGGAGAGAAAAAACCAACTATTGTACCTTGTGTATTTTCATAATGAAAAATATTTTGATTCTCTAGTACTTCTAGTAGAGGTGGATATGGTTTTTCTTGTTTTTTTGGAGATCTAGTATTCATTTTCTGAAAGTTCCCTGAAATTTTTATTGCATAGAAATAATTTTGATTTAAGTAATCTTGAACTTTTTCTAATAAGTTTTTAAACGTAAGATTATCAAATTTTTGGTATTCTTTTTCGAATGTAGTAATTGTAGCGAATGGTGTACTTTCTTTGATTGATCGAAGATATGAATTACCGAAATAATCTGTTTTATAAACTTTGCTATCTAAAATTACCATTTCACCATCAATTCCATCAAATGTACCAATTCCAAAATTGCCGTATTTTAGTAGTTCTTCTATAGTCAGGCTTCCACTATAAGCACCTTCTATAATTCCTGCCATAGTTCCATATTGAAATATCATTTTTATCCTCCTAGTAACTAATATAATTAAATTCTTCTCTTAATATACCGTATTTTATAGAATCGTAGTATACACCATTGTAATATCTAACTTTTCTAATCCTTGCTTCACAAAGAAGTCCCAGTTTTTCTGCAAGTTTCATCATTCTTGTGTTTCCACTCCAGGTAGTAAGTCCAATGTGTTGTATTTCAGGAAATCTATTAAAACATAACTCAATCCACTTATGTAAGGCTGCAAATCCTATACCTTTTGCCCAAACATTCTGATCATATATTACAATTCCAATTTCTAGCCAACGAGTAGCAAAGCTTTCCCAATAATAAGTAACAATACCGATTGGTTTTTCATTTAAAAATATGCCCAAGACTCGCTCGCTTAAGAAATATTCATGATGGTTTTTTAGTAAGAATGTATCTAAATCAATATATTTATATTCATTAAAATATGGAGCATTATATTTGCTCCACTCGGGATTTTCTGAAGAATAAATTATTTTATATAAATCCTTTAAATGTTTTTCTTTAATCTTTTCTAGTGTAATCATATGTATCTCCTTTATAGCATACAAGATGTCTAAAATATTATTTTCATAGTTGAATTCATTAGAATATTAAATTTTATTATGATATAATGATTCTTGTATAAAATGTTAAGAGGTGAAAAATGGAGAGGTTTAGTAAAATAATATCGGATATTTTCCTTTGGATAATGAACATCGGGTTATTAATCATAGGAGTATTACTATCATTTGGATTAATAATGGAAGCTAAAGAAATATATCATGAAGGTGTAAAATTTTTAGCTGAACAAGGTAATTATCAACACTTTGTTGAAGGAATATTAGTATTCTTTCTATATTTTGAGTTTGTAGCTCTTATTGTGAAATATTTTAAAAACAATTATCATTTTCCGCTACGATACTTTATTTATATTGGAATAACAGCGATTATTAGGTTAATTATAGTTCAACATGATGATCCTTACAGCGTCTTAATATGGTCTGGGGCTATTTTATTGTTAGTTATAAGTTTAGCTATTGCTGAGAAATTTATAAAAAAAGATTAAGAAAAGACTTCGAACTACTTTAGGTTCGAAGCCTTTATTTTATTTTACAGTATATTTTCCTGTTTTATAATCGATAGTAACACCTTTTTGGAAGTTTGGTAAGAATACATTGTATTTAACACTCTTACCATTATCTTCAACTGACATTGCTTCCATAATAACCCCTTGGGCAACTAGGTCATCACCTTTAAAAACAGGTGTTACACGATAACGTACATGTTTTTTAGTTTTCTTAACATAATCAGCAACTTCATTTTCAAAAGGAATCATATTAAGATTCATAAACCTTGTTCCTGTCATAAGGTTTTTATCATTATCATTTTCTCCTGCTAGTTGGAAAGCAATTAAATGCGATCTATCGTAAACATGAGTTCCTCTGTTACTTTGCCACCCACTAGGACGAACATGTGCAATTTCCTCACGTTTATCAGTTGGCATTAAATCAATCCCTATAATACCATTAGCTTGTCCAACGCGACCAAGCTTATCTAGTGGACTATAGTTTTCAAATGAAGTCGTAGATAAATCTTCTTTAGAAAAGTATGGAGTATTATTATTTAGTACTTTATACTTATTATCATCAGTTGCTTCGCTTTCTTTTGGAGCTGTAAGAGAGTTTATCACATCATCAGGAATTTTTGATACGCTAGTAAATGTTGTTGCAGTATTTGATGTTTTATTTGATGATTTGTTCGTATAATAAGTAATAGCAAATGCTGCTAAAATTATTATTGCAATTGATATAATTGAAAATAGTGACAATTGTTGTTTTTTTCTTTTTGCCATAGGGCCTCCTTATTTTTTAATAATTCAAACGACTAAGAGGAAGAGTAGAGCTCTTCCCCTATAAAAATTTATTTTTTGAAGTAATTAATTCCCATTGCATCTTTTACTTCATCTAAAGTAGCAGCTGCAACTTTCTCAGCTTTTTCACTTCCTGCTTTTAGCATTCTATATACTTCTGCTTTGTCTTTTGCAAATTCTTCACGACGTTCTCTAATTGGACGCAGATAGTCTTGCATTACATCATTTAAACGACGTTTTAATTTCATATCACCAAGTCCACCACGAGAGTAGTGTTCTTTAAGTTCTGCAACTTCATCAGTACGAGTATCGAAAATGTCTAAGTATTTAAATACCACATTTCCTTCAACTTGACCTGGATCTTCAATTTTAATATGATTTGGATCAGTGTACATTTTCATTATTTTAGCTTTAATGTTTTCTTCACTATCACCTAAGTAAATACCGTTATTTAAACTCTTACTCATTTTTCCTTGTCCATCAATACCTACAAGACGAGCATGATTTTTTGGTGGTAGTACAATCTCAGGCAATACTAGAACTTCTTTATTGTATGTTCTATTGAAGTCACGAACGATTTCACGAGTTTGTTCAAGCATTGGTTTTTGATCTTCACCAACAGGAACGTGTGTTGCTTTAAAAGCAGTAATATCAGCAGCTTGGCTTACAGGATATGTAAAGAATCCTGCAGGTATACTTTCACCGAATTTTTTATCGTTAATTTCTTGTTTAACAGTAGGGTTACGGTGTAATCTAGAAACTGATACTAAGTTCATGTAATACATATATAATTCTGCAAGTTGTGGAATTTGTGATTGGATAAAAATAGTAGTTTTTGTAGGATTGATTCCAACCGCAAGGTAATCAAGTGCTACTTCTGTAATATTTTCGATAACTTTTCCAGGGTTATCAGCATTATCAGTAAGTGCTTGTTGATCGGCAATCATAATAAATACTTCAGTATCATCTTCATTTTGTAAAGCTATACGATTTTTTAAAGAACCTACATAGTGTCCTAAGTGAAGTTTACCAGTAGGTCTATCTCCAGTTAAAATAATTTTTGTCATAAAAGGGTAACTCCTTTAAAATAATTTTAATAATTCCTTATAATTATACCATAATAATGCTGAAGTTTGTTTGAAATAGTATAAAAAATATTAATTTGGATAAAAATTTAGTGTTTTACTTAGTAAAAAATGGTATAATAGATAATAAAGAAATAGTTAATTATTAAGGAGATTAATATGATATATATAGAATCAAAAAGTAATGATCCACGCTACAATACTGCATTAGAGCTTTATGCTTTTAACGAACTTGCAGAAAAAGATGATGTGTTTATGCTATGGATAAACTCACCATGTATAGTTGTTGGTAAAAACCAAAACACAACAGAAGAAGTAAACCAAAAATTCTGTGATGATAAAGATATCAAAATCGTTCGTCGTGTAAGTGGTGGTGGTGCAGTTTACCACGATTTAAACAATTTAAACTACACAATTATCTCAAATGGTAGAAGTGGTGAAGAATTTGACTTCAAATCATTCTCACAACCTGTGCTAGATGCATTAGATTCATTAGGAGTTAAAGCGGAATTTACAGGACGTAATGACTTAGAAATTGATGGACAAAAATTCTGCGGTAATGCTCAATACGTACGTAATGGACGTATTATGCACCATGGTTGCTTAATGTTTGATGTTGATACATCAGTTTTAGCAGATGCATTAAAAGTATCTAAAGATAAAATTGAATCAAAAGGTATCAAATCAGTACGTTCACGTGTAACAAACATTAAAGATCACCTTCCAAACCAGGACATGACAGTTCAAGATTTCGTTGCAGCTCTTAAAAAATATATGAGTGAAAAATACGAAATGACTGATTTTGTTGCAACTAAAGAAGATGAAGCTGCAATCTTAGCTATCCAAGAAGAAAAAAATAATTCATGGGATTGGGTATACGGTAAAAACCCTGACTTCAATATTAAACGTAATAGAAGACTTAAAACTGGTAAAATTGAAGCTAACATCATGGTAGAACAAGGTGTTATTACTAATATCAAGTTCTACGGAGACTTCTTCGGAGTAATGGATGTAGAAGATATTGCTAAAAAATTAGTGGGTGTAAAATACCAAAAAGAAGATATTCAAAAAGTTTTAGAGCAAATTGATATTAATTCATACTTCTTAGGAGCAACATTAGAAGAAGTAGTAGATATCTTAGTAGACTAATAAATAATTTTGGAGGATGTAATATGATAATTGCAACAACAAATTATGTTCCAGGAATGGAAGTAGCAGAATATAAAGGTTTAGCTACAGGTGAAGTAGTAGCTGGGATTAATGTCATCAAAGATATCGGAGCAGGAATTCGAAACCTTTTCGGTGGAAGAGTTCAAGGGTACGAAGATGAAATCATTCAAGCAAGAGCTCAAGTTTTAAAAGAGTTAGAAGATCGTGCAGCTGAGATGGGTGCTAATGCTGTTATAGGAGTTAGAATTGATTTCGATCCTATAGGAGGCGACGGTAACAATATGCTTTTAGTTACAGTTACAGGAACAGCTGTAGTAGTAAGATAAAAGTAAATAATTTGTAAAATAAAATTAATAGCAATATTTGTTGAGATATTGTATAATGTTAAACAGTGATTAAAATTTCAATAGAGAGGAAAAATATTAATGAAAAAAGTATTTAACTTTAAGAAGATTTTCTCTATTTTACTTTTAGCAATTGCTTTAGTAACATCTGCTGTATTCGTAGCAGGGTGTAGTGATGATAAAGGAACAAGTTCTAGTTCATCAAAAGCAACTTATACAGTAAGTAAAGAAGAGAAAGATTATTTATCAAAACGTTTTTCAGAATTATCTAAGACAAATAATGAAACTGTAGCTTATGTTTATGCTCCAGGTACTCAGTTAGATGAGCCAGTAGTTCAAACTAATGACAACGAAACATACTTAGATAAAACTTTTGAAGGTGGTCATGTTCCTTACCTTGGTACTGTATTCATGGATATGGATAACAAAAAAGACTTCCATGACAGATTAACTTGGTTATTTGGTCACGCTCGTGGAAGTAAAGTTGGAGATCACCGTATGTTCAACGATGTTAACTACTATGACAAACAAGAATACATGGATAAACACAAATTCGTAGTTATTGAAACTCCTGAGAGAAAATACTACTACGAAGCAGCATTCTTAACAATCGTTCCAGAAACAACTTCATTCTATCGTTTAGATTTTGAAAATGATGAAGATTTCTTAAGCCAATTAACAAATGTTAAGAAAGATGCAGCAACTAAAAACGATAGCGTTCAACTTAAAGGAAATGATAAATACTTAGTATTATCTACTTGCCGTGAGGAAGACGAAACAATCCGTTCTAATCTATACCTACGTCAAATTCCAGATGACGAAATGAACGACTTCTTAGCTAAACATAAAGATGAATTAAAATATGTAGCTACAAGATAATAAATAACGAAAAGCAATCTAATGATTAAGTTCACTAGATTGCTTTTTAGTTTATCTAAATAATATTTTGTTTAGGCATCATTCTAAATTCTCTAATTAAGAAGAAAAGTGAAACTGAAACTGCACAAAGGTCAGTCACTGGAGTGGCATAGATTATTCCCTCGATACCAAAGAAATGTGAAAGAATAAATAACATGGGTATTAGTACAATAAGTTGCTTAGTTAGAGCAATAGTAACTCCAATTTTTGGTTTTCCTATTGCAGAGAAGAAAGTAGAACTTGAGATTTGAACACCATTTATAAATGTGAATAATAAGAAGAATCTCATGTACTTAACTGCGAACTCAAAGTAAAGTTCATTACCATTACCAAATAGACTAACAATTTGTTTAGGAAAAATCTCAAAAATTAAAAAGAATGTAATTGAGATAATCATTGCATATTTCATAGTATATCTCATCGTAGTACGAACTCGTTCGTATTTTTTAGCTCCGTAATTATATCCAAAAATTGGTTGTGCTCCTTGAATTAATCCTATAATAATAGCTATAAATATTATATTAATTTTAGCTACAATCCCGGCTACAGCTATAGGAATATCATTTCCGTATATAGAATTTGTACCGTGAATATTTAACAAGTTATTTGTTACTATTTGAGCTATCATATTAGAACCTTGGAAAACAAATGAGGGCATTCCGAAACCTGCAGCCACCTTTAATAAAGGAATCTTAGGTATGAAGTCTTGTTTAGTAAATTTAACACTTTTGAATTTTGGAAAATATAAAACAAGAATCAACGCAGATAAGAATTGACTTATAACTGTAGCCCAAGCTGATCCAGCAATTCCCCAACCAAATCCAAAGATGAAAATTGGATTAAGAATAGTATTAAGTACTGCACCGAAAATAATAGCAAACATTGAATATTTAGGGCTGTTATCCGAACGAACAATAGGGTTAGTACTAATGGAAATTAGTAAGAATGGAATCCCTAAAGATGTAATACCAGCAAAGGTCATTGCGTACTCTAAAATTTCATCTGTAGATCCAAACGCGTACATTAGAGGTTTTAAGAATATGTGAACTAAAATCGTGATAATAATACCTATAATAAATAATGAAGATACTGCAGTACCAACTACAGATTTTGCTTTTTCAGGATTACCACGGCCTAATTCAAGATTAAAGTTAGATGCAGCACCGATTCCTATCATTAAACCTATAGCTAAGCAAATAGTTGTAAGAGGAAATGCGACATTTGTTGCAGCATTACCTAAGTATCCAACACCTTGACCAATAAAAATCTGATCGATTACACTATACATCGCACTAATAATATTCGCAGTAATAGCAGGCCAGGCAAAGGATGTAAGTAATTTTTTTATAGGTTTTGTGCCTAGCGGATTTTCTATATAATTTTGTGTTTTTTCCATATGATTTCCTCCTTAAGTTATTTTATTCAATAATTTGAAGAAGATAGAAATTTCTTCTTCAGTCAAGTTTTTAAGAACTGCTTTTTCAGATGTGTTTAGTAGATTAGAGTAAGTTGATAAAACCTCTTTTCCTATATCTGTTAAGTGTATAGTAAAAGAACGTCTATCTTTCACACCACGTTTTCTAATAACAAAATTTTGTTTTTCAAGAGCATCGATATTACGTCCAACAATATTTCTATCTTTTCTATGGATTTCAGCAAGTTGGGCTTGTGTTACTCCCTCATTTTCTGAAATGTAAATAAGGGTAATGAAATGTCCATGTGTAATACCTATCTCAGCCAGAGGTTGTTTAGTGTAACTTCTCATATTCTCTAATAGCGTAATAAGCTTATAACCCAACGCATCTTTTAACATAATTTCACCACCTAAAAATAATATAGCTAATATATTATATACCTAGTATACTACTTTGTCAACACAAAAAAGAAAACACTGAAAATAATATGTTTCATACTTTATCTTCAGTGTTTTTTTATGTTTATGAAAATTTGATTCTGTTTGAATTGACATAGAAATTTAGCATTAATTAATGTTCTAAACCACCTGTTATTTTTGTATCTTCTTTATCAAAGTAAGTTACAGCAATTTTTATTATTAATTCTAAAGCAACGATAATATCTTCTTTTTTCATATAAGGCATGTTAGGCTTGTCTAAAACCTGTTCTTCAATATACGGGATATGAATAAATCCAGCTTTAATATGTGGATATTTTGTTGAAGTTAGGTATAAAGATTCATACATAATATGATTGCAAACAAAAGTACCAGCAGTATTAGAAATAGCAGAAGGGATATTATTTTTATTCAATTCATCAACAATAGCCTTTATTGGTAGTGTAGAAAAATATGCATTTTCACCATCTTTTCTTATGGTTTCATCAATAGGGCTATTTCCAATATTATCTGGGATTCTAGCATCATCAATATTAATAGCGATACGTTCAGGTGTAATCTTACTTCTTCCTCCTGCTTGCCCAACGCAGATTACTATATTAGGAGAAAATAAGTCTATATTTTCTTCTAGAATACGTGAGCTATCTTTAAAGACTGTAGGTAGAGTAATTTTTTTTATTTCTATATTATCTATTACATCTGGTAAGCTATTAACACATAAATTAGAAGGATTAATACTCTCACCACCGAATTTATCAAAACCAGTTATTAATACTCTCATACGGCACCTCGTAATTTTTATAAAAAATATATTGTAATAATTAACTTAATAATATTCCATGGTAATTATTACATTTCAATTAAATGAATTTTTAAATTATAATAATTATAAAACAGTTTAGATAATTTGAAAATAGTATTTCTATATTTTTAGGAGATAAATTATAAATCGTAGTAAAATAAATCATTAATTCTTTAAAATTAATTTTCAGATTTTTAATAATTAAATTTACATTATTCTGAAAAAATGATATAATCTATTTATTCTCTAAGATATAATTTGTAAAAAGATAAGTTTTACTTTATTGTTAGCTAATAAAATAAGGCTACGTGAAGTAATGTGTAATAAATGGATAGGAGAAGCTTATGAATCGTACAAAAAAATACTATGATAATAAGTTGTATATTGTTCAACTTATTACTATAATTTCTATATTACTAAGAACTATAGTAAATTTGACATCAATTTTTATTATTCAAGTTATCTTGGATAGTTTGATATCTAAAGATTTTGAGAGAGTTTATCATTTTGTTAAATATTTGATAGTAGTATTAGTATTTTATTTTTTATTGTTATTTCTTTCTCAATATTTTTTAAGAAAACTTTTCTTTCTTGGAAATTTTTCTGTTTTAGAGTATTTTTATGATAAGTTTTTAAAAAGTGAATATAATGATTTTAAAGAAGCAAAAAGTGGTGAAATATTATCTAAGTTAACGTCAGATAGTATTAAGATATCAGATTGGTATTCTCAAGGTAAAGTTATTTTAGTAACGCAGTCTTTTATTTTGTTTTCTATATTGATGTTTATGTGTAGGTATAATGTTACGATAACACTTATATTATTCTCTGTAATATTGGTATGCTTTTTTATTATAAAACAAATAAGTAAGAAGCTTTCGAATTGTATGAAGAGTGAACAGAAATTATTAGGTGAAACTAATCAATATATACTTCAGTCAATATTAGGTTATTTTGATTTAAAACAATTAAATAAAGAACAGTACTTTATAGATTACCTTAAAGAGAACATTATAAATAAAAGAATAAAGATCAATACTGATTTAGCAAAGTATTTTTCGCTATATGTGGGTATATCTGCTACTGTTGCATTTATACTACCCATTGTTTCTCTATTACTTTCAGTGTATTTTATAATATATAAAGATTTTTCCGTAGGTTCGGCTATTGCAATATTTTCTACAGTTAGAATGTTAGATGAACCTATAAATTCTATATCGGATAAAATAACTGTTAGGCAGACCGCTCATAAGATAGAAAGTGAGTTATCTAAGACTTTTAATAATAAAAGCAATGAAGTGAAAGAAGTATTAAAAATAAGTAAATTTAATAGTGTAAATGTCAATATAGCTAGTTTTTGTTTTAAAGACAATCTGATTTTATCTGATTTTAGATTAAACATAAATAAGGGTGATTTTCTAGTTCTAAAAGGAAGAAGTGGAGTAGGAAAGACGACGGTATCTAATCTTATATTAAGAAACTTGCAAGAGGGTGCATATAAGTTAGATGGGGAAATTTTAATCAATGAAAAAGATATATATAAGAATAATATTCAAGTTTTAGGAGGATTTCTAAAAGTAAATCAAGAACCATACATATATGAAGCTACAATAAGAGATAATATTCTCTTAGGGGATTCATACGAGGATAGACTTGATGAGATAGTTAGATTATTACACCTGCAAGAATTGATTGATAAATTAGGATATAATTATTTATTGAAAGAAAACGGGAAAAACTTAAGTGGTGGAGAAAAGCAAAGATTAGAGTTGGCTAGAATATTAATAAGAAGACCTGAGTTTATTATTTTGGATGAACCAACAAGTGCTATGAATACCAATTTGAGTGAATTAATAGTAAAAAACATTTTTAACTACTTAAAAGAACACAATATTACAAGTTTGATAATAACACATAGTAAGGAATTTGATAAATTTGCTACAGATATCATAGAAATTGAATAAGAGTAACATTATAAATATTACCGCAGATAAGTAATACTTATACATGGAGTTAGATACTAGTGACTTAGGATTTTAATTTTATAAAAATTAATTTTCCTAAGTCTTTCTTTGTCGTTTTATATAAGATATATTTTGAAGGTGCTGAATCAAAAGTTTCAAATTTTAGAAAGTCTATATGAGAATTTTAGATATAGTACTTTATTGATATCTAAGATTCTCATATAAACTTTTAGGTATTTAACAAAATGTATTATTGTTACTCAATAAAATCGATTTCTCAAAATAAAGATTTTTGAGGATCTCTTTATAAGATAAATTGTAATTCATTTTTAAAAGTGATATTATATGAATATAAGGGGTGAGGATTATGTCAAGAGAAGAAAAATTAAGAACTATAATTAGTACGATAGATAATTCAGAGTATAGTGCTACTAAGAAAACTACTAATAATAAATGTGTGATGAGGACATTTAAAGAAGCTAATGACACTTGGCTAGCTGAAGCATATTCTAAGAAAAAATATGCTGATTATAAACCATTTCAATTCGTTGATGGGGAGGGAGTAAGATGTTCAATCTACTTAAGTGGATGCTTATTTGCTTGTAAAGAATGTTTTAACGAAAGCATTCAAAACTTTAATGCAGGACAATTATATACGAAAGAAATAGAAGATCAAATAATCCAGGATTTAAGTAATTCTTATGTGCAAGGACTAACGATTTTGGGAGGAGAGCCGTTTCTTAATACTCAGGTAGCTAAAAGTTTAGCGAAAAGAGTAAGAGATGAGTTTGGTTCAACAAAAGATATCTGGGTCTATAGTGGTTATACATATGAACAGCTCCTAAATGGTAGTGAAGATAAAAAGGAATTATTAAGCTTGTGTGATGTTTTGGTAGATGGACCATTTATGATTATTCTAAAAGATTTAAGCCTTAGATTTAGAGGAAGTAGTAATCAAAGAATTATAGATATAAAGCATTCTAGTAAAGATAATGTAGTTCTATATATGGATTAAGTTTGAATATAATGAAATTACTTTAACTAGTAGGTATTTCATGATATAATAGTTAGGTTAACAATTAGGGATAAATGATATCTCTAATTGTTTTTGTTAATTAATTTATAGAGAGGAGATTAAAAGTTGAAAAATATTATAGAGATTTTTCGAAAGGATATAAAAGAAGTATTTAGAAAAACTAATACGTGGATAATTATAGTAGGATTAATATTTTTACCGTCGATGTATGCATGGCCGAATATACTATCGTCTTGGGATCCGTATGGACATACTAATAATATAAAGGTTGCTGTAACATCAGAAGATGAGGGAGCTACTGTTGATGGAAAAGAGTTAAACTTAGGTAATAGTTTAGTTGAAGGATTGAAAAATAATAAAAATCTTGACTGGCAATTTGTCTCTAATAAACAACAAGCTGAGGATGGAGTAAGAATAGGGGACTATTATGCGAGTATTGTTGTACCGAAAAATTTCAGTCAAGATATGACATCTGTTAGTAGAACAGAACCTAAGAGAGCCACTATAGAGTATACGGTTAATGAAAAAATTAATGCGATTAGTCCAAAAATAACAAATAGTGGTGCTTCTGCAATAGCTAATAATATTAGTAAAAACTTTGTAGAAACAGCTAATGGTATAATTTTTGAAAAACTGCATGAAGCGGGGATAAAATTTGAAGAAAATCTTCCATCAATTGAAAAAGCAAAAGAGGAAATCTTTAAATTAAATGATAACTTTTCTACATATGAAAGTACTTTAAGTGAATTAATTGGAAAAGTGGAATATGGGTATAATATTTTAAATAATGTTCAAAATACACTTCCAGAAATAGATAGAGTAGCTACAAATAGTATTATGATCGCTGATAAGGCTGGAATTACTATTAATAATATTCAGGGATTCAATGAAAGATTATTACCGATTATTAATAATCATCTTAATGTTGTAGAGGAAGTATCTAAAGAAGCTAATGTGATAGCAAAAGAGTTGCAACAAAAACCAGATAAAACAGAAGAAATAAAGGCAAGACAGAAAGCTTTAGATAATAGACTACAAGCTAGTACAGAAAGATTACAACTAGTAAAGAATATTTTTGAGTATTTTAATAAATTATCAAATGAGAGATTATTTAATAATCAACTTGAAAGAGTAACAACTTTATTGAATGATATTACGACGATAAAAGAAGTAAATAATAATATCTACAATAAGATGGATCATTATGATGAGATAGCAGATACTGTAAAAGAGGAATTTGTAAATAAATCTGCAAGAGTTAATGAAGTTTCTTCAAATATGAATTCAAAATTAAATGTAGAAGTTGCACCTTTAATTTCGCAAGTTCTTAGTAAGGCAGAGGTTAATATTGATAAGGTGAGTGGCATAATTGCTGGGGCACAAGGAGAACTACCTGCAGTAGAAAGAAAATTATCAGAAACTGAGGTGAAAATTAGTAATGCTTATGGAAAACTATTATCATTACAGTCCCAAATGCCATCTGCAAAGAGTAAAATTCAAAAACTAACAGATGAAATTAAAAAAGCTGACAGCGGGATAGATAAAAATCAACTATTTAATTTATTGAAGGTTGACTATAAACAACAGGCAGAGTTTTTCGCAAATCCTGTTAAACTTCAAGAGAATAAACTTTATCATATAGAAAACTACGGTTCAGCGATGACACCATTTTATACAGTTCTTTCTATTTGGGTTGGTTCATTACTAATGTCTTCGTTATTAACTACTAAAGTAGAAGATGAAGAGAAAAAATACAAACCATATCAAAAATATTTTGGTAGAGGACTACTATTTGTAATTATATCGTTATTCCAAACATTAATAATTACACTAGGGGATATGTATGTGCTAGGAACACAGGCAACCTCACCATATAGGTTTGTATTATATGCATTACTGATTTCACTTCTATTTTCTTCAATTATCTATACTATAGTGTGTATTTTAGGAAATGTAGGGAAAGCTGTTTGTATAGTATTATTAGTATTACAATTAGGAAGTTCAGGAGGAACATTCCCAATTCAAATGACATCAGAATTTTTCCAAGCGTTATATCCAAAAGTACCATTTACATATTCTATAGGCTTACTACGTGAAGCGGTAGGTGGTGTATATATTCCAGCTGTAGAACGTGATATTAAGATATTATTTATCTATCTAATTGTCGTTCTTGTTGGAGGAGCAATTCTAGTTAGTTTAAAAGCACGTTCTGCTAAATTGAGTAGGGAAAGAGAACGTTCTAAGTTATTTTTATAGAATATAATTTTCAATAGAGATTAAGTAGTTACAAATTTTGTAGTATTACTTAATCTCTATTTTTTGTATATTTAACTTTATAATTTAGTTTTTTTATAAGATGTAGTAAGAAGAATAAAAAGTGAAAGAGTGTTTAGTTTACCAGATTATGGATATGGTAGTCCTGGTGGTTGTTTAGGAATCAACTGTGGACACTATCTGATACCATTTATAGTTGGTGTAAATTACAAAACATAATTATTTGGATTTTTGGAGAATTCAACAGTTATTTGGAAACTACCTAAGAAAACTTTTGAAGAGAAAACTAAAAAGCTGTATAATAAAGGTATGAATGAGAATGATGCAATTCACGGTGCAAGGAATGAGTTGCGGTGAAGCACACGATCAAACTGATAAAATATATAATTATCTTGAAGAGTTAGAAAAATGGCAAAGAAAGAGAGGTAATTTAGATGTATTTGAAGTTGAGAAAAATAGAAAACACTGTTAATATTAAATATTATTATTATCCTAATGATACAAAAATCCCTGGTATAGTTGAATTAAAAGAAAACGGAGATGTCTCTATAATCAAACTTTCTAAATATGATATTAAAAATGATAGTTTATATTTAGCTAATAAAGCAAAAGCAGCATTAAGAAAGATGTGGGAATCAAATAATTTTCCGGAAGAACATTTTCTGGCTTGGGGATAGATATAATAAATAGTAGGTTGATTATAAAATGCTTAGTAGATTTTTTCTTAGTGTAGTTGCAGAATTAAATTATTTTAATGATTATTCGATAAAATTAAAATAAGAGCTAAAAAGGTCAAAATGCATATGTCATAGAAAAAAATGATACAATATTACTGAAAAATAGTAATTCTATTATAACTAAAGCATCGATAATTGATAAAAATTAGTATCTATGTTAAATATTGTAAAGGAGAAATAATATGAAATTTAGTGATATTATAATGCAAGACATAGAAAAAACAAGAGGTATCAAATTTGAAAAAGAAATTGACATAGAAAATCTATCGGACAAAGAGTTAAAAGCAACACGTTTTGTGGATGGTTGGTCTAAAGAGGAAGAAGAAAGAATAAAAAAAGAATGGGATAAAAGAGGATTATAATAAAAACGCTCGATATTTAGTTAGGTATTTTTATTGCTGAAGTATACGGAGAAACACCGAGAGAGATTGCTAATGATTTCAGAAAGGTATAAAAAGAGAAAATTAAGGAGTTTTTCAAAAAATGTTGATAAAACCTAAAGGGTATGAATATTGGATAAATAATGAAGATGATTTGAAAATACAAGAAGACGCTCCAGAATGGGCAAAAGAAGAATTTGAAAAATATTTAAAACTGATGGATCACTCTTCAGGAGAAACAGAAGAAATAGAGGTAAATATGTATTATTAAACACTCAGTAAATTTATACTAGGTGTTTTTATTATGATATTTCCGTCCTAGATATGACATTAAACTGTCTTTTTATTATGCCTTGCACGGAGTTATAGTGCTAATAAATTAAGTAGAAAAAGAGAACGTTCTAAGTTATTCTTGTAATATTTATAGATTATTAGTAGAAATTAGGTAGTTTATTTTGATAAATTACTTAATTTCTACTTTTCTCATAGGAAATGAAAAATAATATTTTTTGTGATATAATAAAAAGATAATACCTTAAAATATAGAGGATAAATTATGGTTAAAACTTTAGATAGAACCAAAGACATTTTCTTAGATACAATGCTTTTGGGAAATGAAATATTAACGAAAAAAATAAAAACAACTAATAAGACTAAAATTACTGTAATCTTAGCTGCTTACAGAAATGTAGAGAGATTGGAAAGTATTATTAAGGATTTATACAATCAAAGTTTTCAAGAATTTGAAATAATAGTAGTCGATGACCTTTCTGGATCAGAGATTGAAGAAGCGGTAGTTGCATTAGATAGTAATAAGATTAATTACATAAAAAAACAGCTAGGCTCTAACTCTTCAGCAAAAAACTGTGCGTTAGATTTTTCTAAGGGGGAATATGTAGTTTTTGTTGAAGAAAGTTCAAAATTAAAATCTAATTATTTGGAATTACTATTTAATGAAGTATCACAGAAAAATCTTGATATAGCAATTTTAACAAGAAGTGGTTATCCAAGTATACTAAATGAAACTATATCATCAGGGCAAGATTACTTAATAGAAGAAATTAAGAAATTAAAAAGTGATTTGAATTATAATGTTACTTCTTGTATTTTTAAGAAGAAATTCTTAGATGTTTATAATTTAAGATTCCAAGAAGATATGTTAGCTTTAGAAAATTTATATTTTAAATTACGTGTCTTTGATGTTGCAGGTAAAGTAAGTCAAGTAGCAAAAGTCGGTTATAAAGATTTACAAGAAAGTAAATCTGTAAGAAATAATGCAATGATTGAAGCTTCAACAAGAAGAATACTTATTGCATTTAATAAAATTGAAGAATTTAAACAAAATAAAAAATATGAGGAAAGTTTAAATCTACTTTGTGGATATTTACTTTTTGACGTACTTAGAATGTATGAAAATATGTCCGAAGAAATAGAGATTTTAGAGTTAATAAAATCAAGAAAAAACTATTTTGAAAGTGATACATTCATAAATAAAACGATGATAGTAATGTCTCCAATAATGTTTGCAAATCATCTTAACAGAAAGGATAGGAGATAATTATGAGGCGAATATTACATAATGTGTTTTCATATGCGTTCATAGCATTGTTTACAATAGCTTTAACCTGGGCATATGTTGCACCATTTGTGTATGAAAGAATATTAAATCCTTTGGCACTTCTGTTAGGAGTTCCAGTGGTTTTCATACTGTTTATTTATGCAGTAAAAAAGGTATTAGCAACAGACGAAGTTGGATTGAAAAAATATAATAGAATTATAATTCTAGTGTATTTAGTATTTCAGGCGATTATTTTATCTATGGATACACTAAACTTTTCTGATGGTGCTGAGATAGAAAACGAAGCACATTATATGTTAAACTATGGAAAATTCTCTGGTGAAAGATATTTTTTAGTTTATCCGAATAATATTACACCGACAATTATTCTATACTGGATATATCGTATAGCTGCTTTTCTACATATATCAGAAGTGTGGACATTGCATATATTCTGTTTCTTAGTAACAACAGCAACAATATTTTTAACATATAAAACAGCAGGGAAATTACTTACAAAACAAAAACAAACGATAATTTTGGGGTTAATGATATTATACATTCCTTTCCAAATGTACAGTTTATTCTATTACTCTGATACATTAATGGTAATTATGGTTGCTTTAATAATATATGTTCTTATACCATCAGATGGAAGCTTTATCTTTAGAACTAAGCATATTGTAGCAGTAGCTATTCTAGTTGCGTTTGCTTGGAACTTAAGATCTAATATTATTATTATTTTACCAGCATTGATAGTGTACTTACTATTTTTCAAATGGTATAAAAATTTAGTTTTATTATTAGTAACCTTTGGAATTGCATTTGTATTCTTCGGAAAAGGATTCGATATGCTGTGGGCACACTATGGATTTTGGAAAGATGATGGCTATAAGTTTCCGATGTTACACTGGGTAATGATGGGGATGAGTATTCAAGGTGGAAGTTATAATTGGCAGGATTTTCAATTTACATATCTTAGTCAAAATAAAATGGCAGATGACCTGGGATTATTCTTTAATAGGTTAACTCATAGACCAATTTTCCTTAATTTACTTATGATAGTTCTTAAAATAAGAGGGAATTGGAGTGATGGTACTATTAACTATACGAATGGTACACGTGCACTAAGAGATGGTGATGGCTTCTTGTGGCAACTTTTCTATGGAAGTAATAATAGTTTCTTCATATACCTATCGCAAATGATGTATGTTGTGATTATTTTTGGGATGGTATATTACATCTATAAACGTAGAAAAGAATACATTACTTCATGCTTCTTATTCCAAATTATTATCTTCGGGGTGTTTATGTTCCATTTAATCTGGGAAGCTAAGCCAAGATATGTTTATGCATGGATGCCGATAATCTTTATTCTAGGAGCAAAGGGTATAATACTATTTGCTGAAAGATATGAGACGACTATATTTGATAAGTATAAGAAAAAACTTTATATTGCTTTTGGAGTAGTATTTGCTCTTCAAGTAGGAAGTGATAGTTTCTTAAGACCATCTTATTCGATGAACTTAGACTATGATTCACGTGTAATAAATGGTATTAGTATCTATGCAACGGACAATTATTTAAGAGATGGAATAGTTAGAGTAAATAAAGATACAGAGGTAGAACAAACATTTAAAGCTAATCGTAGTTTCAATTATATCCGCGGATATATTTCTTCATATGATGAGAAAAACAATTCGAAGTATAAAGTAGAGATAATTGATAAAAAAGATAATAAAGTTGTAAGAGAACATGAATTTATTTATCGTGAATTGTATTGGGAAGTACCACTACAAACATATACTCTTCGTTGGTATTTCGATGATCTTCCGGCAGGAGATTATAGCGTGAAATTCTCACAAATAGAAAGTGATAACAATGGAAGCATAGTTATTTCTAGTGTACCAAATGAAATGATTGATATGTATGAAGCTGGTAAATTATATATTAACGGTGCTGACCAAAATAAAAAAGATCTATCGTTACAAATAGGACATAGATACCAAAAACTTTGGTGGTATTAATGAAATAGCGGACAAAGAAGTTTTGTAATTTTAAATCAGAATAATATGAGGGCTGACCCAAAAGGTCCTAAAATTTAACAAAGTTCATATGAAAACTCATAGACACAGTGGTTTATTGATATCTAAATTCGCTTTATAAAAGCTTTTTAGATATCTAATA
>CAUUCZ010000022.1:0-17963 GCA_963543895.1 uncultured Gemella sp.
AACATTCCAAGTCCACTTATACAGTAACCAAATATACCACCTATTAATCCACCTAGTAACATGGCTAACACATCAGGTATTCCACTATTAATTACCCATTTAATATTAGTAAAATACAATACCCCTATTATATTTATTAAAATAAATAAAACTATAAATCTTAACAATCTATATTTAACAATTTCTAATTCCGTCTCGGTATCAGTATATATCGGATAAGAACTCGAAGTCCCTTCAGCAAGTCTAAACAAATTATAAACTTGAAACTTATAAAGCTTCCAGCCACTTGCTTTATAATACTCTTCTATCTCTGGTGTAAAGTTTTTATCAAAGATAAACTTATATTGCTTATCGCTAGTCTCTGAGACTTTCTTCACTCTAATCGCTACTATAGCCTCTTTATCATATTCATATCCCTGAGCAGCAAGATGATTCATTTTATCCGCTACTTTATCATAGCTTATAAATACTGGAACATATTTATACTTCATAAATTCAATCCTTTCTTCTCTTTAAAAATAAATATTTTATAAAGAACGCTATATTTACAGCACCTAGTCCTAGACCAAATCCAAAAAACATTCCTAAAATAAAATCTATTACTTCAGATGTCATTAAAAATTCATTTATTATGTACGCCACCAAAGCTATAAGAAAGCATCCTAACATGATTTTCGCATTAAATCTTATTCTATATAGCCACATGTATTCTTCACTCAAATTATCTGTATATAATGTAGTTGCCGTAGGTTCACCACGTAGTATCTGCCAAAAAATACCATTTCTAACTACTTCCCAACCGTTAAATCTGTAAAAATCTTGACGTTCTGCATCGAACTTTTTATCATATACCAATTCGTATTTATAATCGGTTATTTCTCCTTTTTCTAATAAAATTAAGAACCCCAGAAATTTTTTAAAATGCCAGCCTTTTGCACTATATCTTTCTAACTTTCTCATGAGTCTTTTATTTGTTAAAGCAAAGGTATGTATCACCTTATATCTACTCATTACTTCCACCACCTATAAACTTCTTAGCTACATCGAGTAAAAACTGTCGAAGTTTTAAATTTTTCTCCAAAACTTCCATACCCTTTGGAGTAATATGATATTCTTTTTTTGAATTATCTATTTCTTTATCTTCGATCCAGCCTACAGAAACCATTTTCCCTAAAGTTGTGTACATTGTCGCAGGTCCGATAATAATATTATTATCAGTAATTTCTGCCACCTTTTGCATTATCAAGTATCCATGGATAGGTTCTGTTAAAACTAGAAGTGTAAAAAATATACTATCTGTTAATTCGCCCGTCTCATAAGGGCTTAACTTTGCCATTTTATCCCTCCTAACTTAATTAGAGATATTTACTGTATATATCCATTATTGATATATCTATCTTTGATATAATTATATATCCATCATTGATATAAGTCAATAGATTTTTTATTATTTTTATAAAAAATATTAGACAAAGTTATCATTCTTATTTATAACCTATATTATTTATTACAGATATTTTAAAAATAAACTTATAATATAGTAATATCCGCTATAATATGATAGAATAATGCTATAAAAATAAATTTATAAAAATAGATTTTTATAACAATCTATTTTAATTAACGTTAAGGAGAGACACATGACAAAATCACTAAAAAAATATCTATTGCTTATTGCAACGGTTATTCTTTCAGTTACTCTTGCTGCTTGTAGCATGGGGGCTTCTACAGAACAAATCGTTAATAAATCAGTAGAATCATCTAAAAATATTAAGAGTACAGATTTCGTAGCGACTAACAGTTCTGAAATTTTAGTTGGTGAGCAAACTCAAACAGTTGAAAATACTGTATCAGGATCATTAATTATCGATCCTCTAGCAATTAAAGCTACTACTGATGTAAAAGCTCAAGGTCAAAGCCAAACACTAGAATTATACATTAAAGATGGAACTGCTTATGCAAAATCAACAGGACAAGATGAGTGGGTTAAAAGCTCAAGTAGCAGCATTACTGCTCAATTCGAAAACCTTAAAAAAATCGCAAACTCTGAGCAAATCTTAGAATTCTACAAAAAAATTGCTAAAGATTTCAAGAAAACTGAAGAAAATGGAAACTACGTTCTAACATACACAGGAAGTGGAGACCAATTTAAAGACCTTATGGTTGCTGTTGCTAATGCATCTTCTGGAAATGAAGTAAATGCTAGTGCATTCAACAATGTTGATTTCAAAAACGTTACAATCAAACTTGTTGTTACTAAAGATTACACACCTGTAACTAATGAAGTAAATATGGAGCTTGCTACTAAAAACACATCAACTCCAACAACAATGAAAATCAAACAAAACATTCAATACTCTAACGTAAATAATGTTAAAGAAATCAACCTACCTAACGAAGTAAAAAATGCTAAAGAGGTAGCTACTGATACTCAAAAATCAGAATAATAATATCGCCTACTTACTCAAAAAGTAAGTAGGTTTTTTATTAATCCATTTTATATTTCTACAATTTAAAAATTAAGGTTAAATTTTTAAATACTTTATTTTAATATCTGAGTTTATGTAAATATATCCTTTCATTTTACAATGCTCTTTTCATCTAGTATAATAGTATGTACGATTAAAATATCAGGAGGTAATTTGAATTTATAATTATAGCGCCCGAACTAAGTTCTAAAGGTTAAATTGAATTTAGTTGACGAGGAAAAAAGTTATCGAAAATTCGGCGGATGCTTTTTCGGAACCAGAGAGTTTCGTTAGATAATGTACAATGGGGTGTACCTTTGTATCTTTAGGAACGCAGTGACGACAAGATACTTAGGTACAGCGTATGCAACAGCAACTTAGTTTTTAAGGAAGAATGACGCAAAAAACTCTAGTTGCCACTGCTGGGGTAGATCTTAATATTTCTATGAACGGAGAGACGACGAAATATTTATAATTGATAAAAGTATAATATTTCACAAAATCTGTTAAGTCATACTTAGACGCAGTAATTTATTGATTTCAAAGTTCGCTTTAAAAAGCTCTTTTGAAATCTAATAAACTGTGCGGGGGCGACTTGACAAAATCAATTTCTTCGAAATCATGATTTTTAAGTCGCTCCCAACTTAGTTTTTAAGGAAGAATGACGTGAAAAACTTTAGTTGCCACTGCTGGGGTGCACTTTACTATTTCTAGGAACAAAGTGATAGCATAATACCCTTCAAAATCATTATCACCTCTCTATAGGCTCATTATGTCTTCTTTTAAGGTTTACATAAACTTAATAAAGTATAATATATTTGAGCATAGGTATAAAACTTTATAGTACTTTCTATAAAAAATAAATTAAATAAAAAAGCGAGGAATTTTTAATATGTGTGGAATTGTAGGATTTGTTGGAGAAGCAAATGGAGTTAAATTTTTAATCGATGGACTTAGCAGCCTTGAGTATCGCGGATACGACTCAGCTGGTATTGCTGGTGTTGTTAACGGAGAAGCTAGCGTTACTAAGTCTGTAGGTCGTATTAAAAACCTAGAAGCCCTAATCCCTGAAGGACTTCACCTAGAATTAGGCATTGGTCATACACGTTGGGCTACTCACGGTGGAGTTAACACAACTAACTCTCACCCTCACCAAAGCTTCAACAAACGTTTTATTTTAGTTCACAACGGAGTTATCGAAAACTTCCAAGAACTTAAAGAAAGATTTTTCAAAGGTGTAGAACTTGTTTCTGAAACTGATACTGAAGTTATCGTTCAATTAGTACAAGTTTATAGCGATCGTGGTCTTGATACTAAAGAAGCGTTCAAAAAAGCTGTATCAAAACTTCAAGGTTCTTATGCACTTTGTTTAATCGATACAGAAGATAAAGACACATTATATGTAGCAAAAAATAAGAGTCCACTTCTTATCGGACTAGGAGAAGAAAATAAAAACTATGTTGGTAGTGATGCTTTAGCAATGATCAAGTACACTAACAACTTCTTAGAAATCAACGATGGTGAATTTGTTATCGTGAAAAAAGATAGCGTAACTATCGAAGATAAAGAAGGTAATGTTGTAGAGCGTGAAAGTTTCTCAACTAACTTAAACGCTGGAGAAATCGATAAAGGTATCCACGAACATTACATGATTAAAGAAATACATGAGCAAGTAGGAGCTATGCGTAATATCATCTCTCACTACTTCGATGGACATGATGTAAATATTGATAGCAAAATTATCAACAACGTAAAAGATGCTGATAGATTATACATTATCGGATGCGGTACAAGTTATAACGCTGGTTTAGTAGGAAGAAACTACTTTGAAAAATGGGCTGGTATTCCTACAGAGGTACACTTAGCATCAGAATTTGCTTACAACGTACCATTATTATCTAAAAAACCAATGTTCATCTTCCTTTCTCAATCAGGAGAAACAGCTGACCTTCGTGCCGTACTTACAAAATTACGTAGCGTAAATGCAGATTATAAGTTCTTAGTACTTACTAACGTTGATGCTTCAACTCTATCTCGTGAATGTGACTATACATTATTACTTCACGCAGGTGTTGAAATCGCAGTTGCATCTACTAAAGCATATACTGCTCAAATCGCAACACTAAGCATACTTGCTTATGAAGTAGCTAAACAACTTTCTAAACAACCTAAATTTGATATCGAGCAAGAGTTATCAGTAATTACTTCTGCAATCGAATCAATCTTAGATGATACAAAAGCTATCAAAGACTTAGCTAAAAACTTATTCACAGAACGCAATGCATTCTATATTGGACGTGGAATCGACTACTATAGTGCATGTGAAGCAGCTCTAAAACTTAAAGAAGTTTCTTACATTCAGACAGAAGGATTTGCCGGAGGAGAATTAAAACACGGTACAATCGCTCTTATCGAAGAAAGAACACCTGTTGTAGCTCTTATCACAAGTGCTAAACTAGACTTAAATACACGTAGTAACGTAAGTGAAGTAGCTAGCCGTGGCGCTAATACTCTAATCATTACATTAGAAAAATTAGCTCGTAAAGGTGACTACGCAATCCCTAACGTAAACGAAGATCTTGCTCCAATCGCAAGTATCGTAGTTACACAACTATTCGCATACTACGCAGCTTACACTAAAGGACTAGATGTAGATAAACCACGTAACTTAGCTAAATCAGTAACAGTAGAATAATAATTAAATATTATAAATAATGGGAGTAGCTCAATTTAACAGAGTTACTCTCATCTTTTTTTAAAAGTTAAACCTTTTCACTTTACAACTTAGCGAGTTCAGTTTATAATAAACGTATAAATAATAAATTTAATTATCTTCGGGGCAGGGTGAAATTCCCGACCGGCGGTCAAAGTCCGCGAGCGCAAGCTGATTTGGTGAAACTCCAAAACCGACAGTAAAGTCTGGATGATAGAAGATATAGAATAAATAAACTTACACATACAGTATATTACGTATGTATATTTACTGTACTTCGTTTAAGTGTAACGCTTATTTTTCATACCTTTCAGTCCCGCTTTAAAATTTTTAAAGTGGTGTTTTTTATATCTAACGTAGATTTAGAATACACCTTTTTAAGAATAGTATTGCGGCTATTTTATTGCCTATGAAGATAGGAAAGAGGTTTTAAATGTATAAAAAAAATGTTCACTCACTAGTTTTGAGTGGTATGCTTGCAGTTATTGCTCTACTTCTATCTTTTTTTAGTTTTGCTGTGCCATTCTTGCCACCATTTCTAAAATTTGATTTTACGTTCATCCCGCTATTCATGGCGTTGTTATTATTAGGATATAAAGATGCACTTTTAGTGTCATTCTTAAAAAACTTCCTACACTTCGCTTTATTATCACATGAACCAATCGGATCAATTGCTAATATAGTAGTAGAATTCACTTTTATCAGTATCATCATTCTTTTCTATAAAAAAGGTACTGCTAAGACTATTATTGGTGGAATCTTAGGAACACTGGCAATAACAGTATTCATGACACTACTTAACTACTTCGTATTACTTCCAGCGTATGGATATATTATGAATCTAGCAGACATCGTGACTAACGTAAAAACAATCGTAACGGCTGGTATTATACCATTCAACCTAATTAAAGGTGCTTTAGTAACATTCTTGTTCTTCGTTACTAAGAGTGTTTATAAATCAATACCAACTAGTATCCGTAGCCGTTTTGCATAATAATATTAGATACTAATTAATTTAACCATGAAAAATCCTCCATTACATCACCTTACTGTAATGGAGGATTCCTTTTTTTATAAATTTCCCAGGAAATATTTAGCATACTTATCCAAAAAATCCAAGTTAAAAGGGCAGAAAATTTAAAAAATTATTTTCTCCCACTCTTAAGTGTTACTTATTCAACAATTCATCCAATTTTTCTGAATGCGATACTTCTTCTACATTTGTATCTTTTTCATTAAGAACAGTATCGATATTTAACTTTTCATCATTATTCACTATTAGACGTGCGTAAATTTTCTCTCCAACATTTCTAATACTCTCATAATCAATCTTGTAATCTCTAATTTTCGCTTTTGCTGTAAATGCAAGTTTATCTTTTTCTAAAATTATTTTTTCATAAAAACCTCGTGCATCGGCAGTCTTCACGACTCTAACAATCTCCTTATATTTAGGATTATTTTTCATATAAATAACGCCACCAATAGCCGCAATAAAAGTTATCGCTCCGAATATTTTCTTTCTCATTTAACTCTTCCTCCTTTTTCTTCAACCAACTTGGAGATTCTTAAACTCCCTTATTAGTAAACTTTTTAGTTAACTTTTATATTATAACTTTTTAGCTATTTTTTCAATAGTTTTTTTCAATTCTAGTTTAATATTACAGTAATATCATATTTTTGACACAGTTATTATAAAATAAAACATCGATTTAATCCTTAATTTATAGGGAATGTCTTCATAATCTATAATATTTTTCTGTAATATAATAATTATTAGTGTGTTTTAGTACAAAAAGTGTTATAATATAGTTGATTATACTATTTTGAGAGGTTATAAAATGAGTAAAGCTATTTTAGTAATGACATATGGAACACCTGAAGAATACACATTCGAAGGTATAGCGAAATTTTTCACAAATATTAGAAGAGGAGTGCGTCCTAACGACGAAGAAATCAATCTACTTTTAAAAAATTATCTTCGCATTGACGGCTCTCCCCTACAAGAGATAACACTTAAAGAAGTTGAACTTTTAAGGGAATCTGTAAAAGATGAATATAAAGTATATTTTGCCAACAAATTTTCTTCACCTTATATCCCTGATATAATTTCAAAAATGGAAGATGATGGTATAGAAGAATGCATTTGTTTAATTCTTGAACCACATTATTCATTCTACTCTATTATGGGTTACGAGAGATTTATTAAGAGTGAAAAAATAAAATTCAATATAATAAAATCTTGGTACAAAGAAGAGAAGTTAATTGAATTCTGGGCAGATGAAATTAAAAAAATTATTACTGAAGAAATAAAAGAAGATAGCTACAAAGTAGTTTTCTCTGCACACAGCGTACCTGAAATAGCATTAAAATATAATGATCCATACGTAGATCAAATCTTTGATATGACAAGACTTATAGCAGAAAAAATAGGTCTTAAAAAAGAGAACTATACGAATACTTGGCAAAGTGAAAGTGATATTGGGATGCCGTGGATTAAACCTGATGTTCTTGAGTACTTAAGAGAACAAAAAGAACATCCTAAGCATTATATATTTGTTCCACTTAGCTTTATAAGCGAGCATATCGAAGTTCTTTTTGATAACGATGTTGAATGTCGAGAACTTTGTGAGGAGTTTGGAGTAACTTATCATAGACCACCTATGCCAAACTATGATTCTCGTTTAATCGATGCTCTTGTATCAACAATAGAAGCTAATAAAAACAATCCTTTTATTTCTCACAATCCAGAGAAAACAACATTTAATGAAATGGATAAACCAAAAGGCGAAATGCCAGACTTCGTTAAAGCAATGCTGGCTAATAAAAAAGATGGTGAAAAACCTGAAATGCCGGACTTTGTTAAGAAAATGTTGGCTAATAAAAAAGATGGTGAAAAGCCTGAAATGCCAGACTTCGTTAAGAAGATGTTGGCTAATAAAAAAGACGGTGAAAAACCTGAAATGCCAGATTTTGTTAAAAAGATGCTGGCTAATAAAGAAAATGAAGGAAATACTAAAACATCAAATTCAATTAGAAAATCATTAGCTCATAAAAAAGATAAAGTTGTATTAAAAATACTCAAATCAATCTCAACTATCCTTAATAAAAAATAAATATCAATAAATAACAGGGGCGACTCGACAAAATCGATTTCTACGAAATCAAGATTTTCGAGTCGCCCCCTATTTTTTACACAAAAAATATAAAAAATTACTTTGATATTTAACTGGGAATTTAATTAATAAACTTATTAATTTTTTATCATAAATTATATAATACATTGTATAATTTTCAGTTTACATATTAAAATAAAGGTTAATTAGCATTATTATATTTTTTAAGAATAATAAATTTTATTCTATATTTTATTTGTATATGTAATTATTTATGTTATAATAAAAGTGAAAGATAAAGGAGGGCTGACTTTATGAAAAAAAATAAAATTACACTAGCTTTATCTAGCATATTACTTTCAGTTTCCTTAGTAGGTTGCAGTAGCGGAGACGGGCTTAATCGTTCTGCAAAAGACGGAAAAGAAAATGAAGTAGAAAAGGCAGCTATAAAACTAGTTAAAGCAACAAAAACAGGGGACTACAATCTTATCAACGCAGATGAATTGAAAAAATCTATAGACAATAAAGAAGATATGATTCTAGTCGATACAATTCCTGCGGATCGCTTTGAAAAAACAAAAATTAAAGGTGCTGTTAACGCTGGTCTTCCAAAAGAAATGAAGGATTTAAAACCAGAAGAAAAAGAAGCATTTTTAAAAACTCTAGGGGATAATAAAGATAAAAAAATAGTTATATACTGTGGTTTTGTGGCTTGTGAAAGAAGCCATGTTGGAGCGGTCTTAGCAAAAGAAGCAGGATATAAAAATGTCTATAGATTCCCGGGCGAAATTGCCGCATGGTTAGATGCAGGAAATAGCATCGATAAATAACATTAAAAACTTTGCACTCGTGGATAATTATGAGGATTTACCGCGCACTTGCAATATAATTTAATATTTGTAAGTAATTATGAGGATTTACCGTACAAATACCTTAATTAGATAAATTTTTAGAAAAGTTATTTTGTAAGAGAACTTCTTCTAGTTCTGCAAACATGATCAAACATTCCTGATTTTTATCCAAATAACAATTTCGCCCAAAATAAAGAGGCAGCTAAACTTAGCGGCCTCTTTATTTTTTTCTTCCAAATTTGAATATATCTTTCTTAAATAAAGGTACATTATCAAAATACTCACCTTTATATAGCGGATGACACTTTAATAACCTCTTAACAGTTAAATATGTACCTAAGAAAAAACCAAATCTCTTATAACTTTCCAAAGCATAACTTGAACATGTAGGAGAAAATCTACACGTCGGTCTTGTATAACGTGATATATATTGTCTATACAAATTTATTAAAAATATGCATAATCTTGCCATAGATTCTACCCCTTTCGCTCTTTATTTTATCAACTAATGAAGTTTATTTCAAATTTTTAAATCAAAATAATACATCTACCCTATATGATATCAATTATCATTTATATTTCTTCTCCTCAGGAAACATTGCTAAATCAGCATTCTTTTTAGAGAATAATTCTCAATAACTTTTATAAGCTTATTAACTTTACATAAGAAATTCATGGTGCTATAATTTAAGCATAAATTCAAAAATAAAGGAGAGATATTATTATGACACGTACAACAGAATTAAACAAACTTGTTGCTAACTTAACAGTATTATACACAAAATTACACAGCTTCCACTGGTATGTAAAAGGACGCAGCTTCTACACACTACACGAAGTATTTGAAAACTACTACAACTACACAACTGAATCTTTAGATGAGGTTGCTGAAAGATTATTAGCAATTGGAGGTCGTCCAGTTTCTACACTTAAAGGTGCTTTAGAAATCGCAACTATCAAAGAAGCAACTGAACAAGAAACAACTTCTGAAATGGTTGCAGCTGTATTCCACGACTTCGAATTATTAATCAATGATTTAACTCACCTTATGGATGTAGCCGAGGCCGAAGGAGATCAAGGTACTTCTGACTTAGCATTAGGATTAAAAACTCAATTAGAAAAAAATGTTTGGATGCTAAAAGCTTACTTAGCTGATTAATACACAAAAAAACTATTCGTTGCACTTATCACAACGAATAGTTTTTTCTTTATTTTTAAATACCTATCTATGAGCTATTTCCTTTTCTGTTCAGTACATTTAGGTTTATCGCATCTACATAGTAGTTGATAACTTGCCCATCTTTATCGCTTATTTCTACATTCCAAGTCGGTATCAACACTTGATTTTCCGTCTGTGAAATGTAAGTATAATACCCTAAAGTAGTACGGACACGACAGTTTTTAGGAATTAAGTCTTCATGATACAGTCTATTTATCGCTTGGCTAGATGGCACTAACGTTTCATTCTTATCTTTTCTTATATTTGAAACACTCGTCAGAGTAAAGTTCTTAATATCTCCATTACTCTCGACACTAAAGACTATTCTTGCATTTTTATTAGAAAACACCCTAACACTATCTATTTGTTGTTCAAAAATAACTTCATTTTTTGACGCATTATAACTAGAAAAAATATAATTTGCACTAAGCTTCATCTTTTCTAGCAAGAATGATTCTAATTCCGCTCTATAGTGGCCCTTATTTACATTTGTAATAGCATTTTCAGAACTAACTTTTAACATAGATGTTTTATCTACATTTTCAACTTCGTACTTTAGACCATTCTCTTCTTTTCTAACTTCTTTCAAATCTGAGATCGTCACATTGACATAACCAAGATTATCACGTTTTGTGGCATTATCCTCTACAGTTATATTGTCATTTTTCATAGCACGCTCGATTATTTCTTTTTCTTGAACTATTTCTGTTTTGTTTTTCTGAACAGTGTATACATAAAATGTTAACAAGACAGCATTAAGCGCAACGAATAGGTAAATAAACAATGTCTTCATCTTACCCCAGTTCATAGTCTCTCTCCCTTGTCTATCATTTCTTTTAATTTTTTAAAACTCATATATCTATCATTATATTTTACATACCACGCTGGTACATAACTAAAGCTGTTTCTATCTTTATTATAAACTTTATCATATCCTAAAACTATATCACTTACCTCTTTAAGGTTGACTCTTTCATAAAGATAATTAATCACATATTCAGTCTTTTCAACAGAATACAGTTCCGCTTCTTTTGATGAAAGATAAGTTTTCGTAAGTTTTTTCGGTGATGTCAGCTTATATATTCCACTACTATTATCCTCAGAAATAATATCAGCAAAACCATCTTTACTAAAGGCTATAGACTCCTTATGGGCTTCTTGAAAAATAGTAATTCCTTCTAAAGCAGTAGTAAGCTGATAATTCGTATCCCCTACATAACCTAACTCTAAAAAGCTCATAGTATTGTTTATAGCTACAGTAGCTCCAACTTCTTTTCCACCTTCATTGGATGGATTTGTATATAATAATCTATTATTTATAGATCTTAAAATTCCATAACCATCGGTCACTTCATCTTCATTACTTATTCTAAGATTATCTTTTTTCTCAAATATATCCTTAGCCAATTTGTTTAGGTTCACATCTTCAGCACTATATTCATCTATAACATTGTCTTCATCAGATTCTTTTAAATAGATAAATCTATTATTCAAACTATACTTAGCATAGCTCTGTTTCTTCTCATTAAACATAGTGTTTACTTTACCATAGATTTCTTCTTTTAATGTAATCTGTAGATAGTTTTTATCATCTTTTTTATATAGAAAAATCATATTCGGTCTATCTTTTAGTAGAACTATCGTATCAAAATCTAAACTTATATTAGAATTTTCTTCAGAAAAGAACAAAGGTTTCACCAAAGCAGCATCCAAAGTCACCTGATAATTTATCATGATTTTTTCAACATTGTTCGACGTAATATCCTCGATATTTCTATTCCTAACTCTAGATTCTGTACTCTCACTATCCGAGATTACCAATAGCAAATCTTTCAACACTTTTTTGTTTTTAATAGCATCGACAGTTGCCACCTTCGTTATAGAATTCTGAACTATCGCTTCCTCTCTTGATCCTTCATAGTTTTTTACAACACTATCCGGAATCAAGAAATTCAAAAGACTATTTTTATTTGACTCTACTGATTTTTGAGTGGTTCTCTTAGTGAAAATCTCATAATCTGGCTGATAAGTAATAATAAGATAAGATAGAGTTAAACTCATTAGAACAAGTATTCCTAATACGATTGATTTAACAGTTTCTTTCCTTTTACTTCTCATATTATTTACCTCTATAACCATTCATCATCAATTTGTTCACAAGGTAGCGTTACAAATATTATACTTCCGTATCCTTCTCTACTTTGCGCCCAAATACGACCTTTATGGGCCTCTACAATAGTCTTAGCTAACGCCAATCCTAAACCTGTTCCTCCCATACTTCTCTGTCTACTCTTATCAACTCTATAGAACCTATTAAAGATCTTATCTATATGGACTAATGGAATTCCTACACCTTCATCTTTAATAGAAATACTCACCCTATTATGATGATAATTTTGTCTAACCCTTACTGTAATATTCTTACCATTTGGAGAATATTTTATCGCGTTATTAACAATATTATCGAACACCTGTGTAAGTTTATCCTGATCACCTTCTACGAATATCGGGCTCTTAGGAATATGTTTTATAAAGTTTTTCTCTGGGTGAGTTAGAGCAAATCTATCGGTAATCTGTTCAAGCATTTTATTTATATCAATAAACTCTTTTTCATAATGCTCTTCTTTGATATCCATCTTACCAAGTTGCATCAACTCATTTACCATTCTTATCATACGAGTAGTCTCTTTATGAATAGTATCGATAAACTGCGGAGCAAGTTCCTTATCTTCAAGCACACCTTCTTCTAGCGCTTCGATATAACTGTTCATCGTCGTTAGAGGTGTACGAAGTTCGTGAGATACAGTCGATACGAATTCACGACGTTCTTTTTCTTGACGTTCTTGATCTGTTACGTCATAAAGTACAATAATATATCCCTCTAGCTCCGTTGACATCTGAGTTAAATCTTCTTTATCTTCTTTTTCTATCTTAGAAATCTCAGCACGCAGTAGCAATTCTTCATCACTTTTTGAAGCATTTACCAGAAGGCTGTCTTCCGCTTCTAATATTTCCTCTATACTCTCATATTCAGTAATATTAAGAATTTTCAGTACATCTTTTCCGATGAAAATTTCATCATTACGACCACCTAGCATATCCTCAGCACTTGTATTTATAAGGATTATTCTACCGTTATTATCCGTTGTAATAATCCCATCCATCATACTTTCAATAATCGTAGCAAGCTTCCTACGTTCAGTCTCAGTTACAGCCTGTTCTTCTTCGATTCTCTTAGAAATTTGGTTAAATACTTTTGCCAAATCTCCGATTTCATCATCTGTATCTATTCCAACTACCGTACCGTAGTTTCCTAAAGCCATCTTTTTAACCTGAAAACTCATCTTCTCTATGGAGCTCGTCACCGTTTTTGATGCCACGAATCCTATAACTGTAGTAATTAATATCGATAAGATAGTTCCTACTATGAAGATTTTAGAAATACCATTTACCTCTTGATAAACACTTTCTATATCAGCCATAAGCGAGATTACACCGATAACCTCATTATCCTTTTTAACAGGACTCACATAGATCCACACACGCTTATTACTATCAGCATTATTTTGAATCTGTTTAGTACTCTCACCAGTCTTAATAACCTGGCTTACAAGTGGATCAAACGACCTTTTCGCAAGATACTCATCATTTCCATTTCTTGAAGAAGTTGCTAAGATCTTTGAATCATTATCTATAACATTTACTAATAATAACTTTTGAATATTAAATTCACTAACTAGCTTAGCTATCCCACTTTTAGAGTCCTTGTTACTCTTTGTAGACTCCTCCTGAGTACCACTATCATCTAAAACTTTCGAAGTATCTCCTCCACTACCACTAGCTTTTTCTAATTCCTCACGAACATGGTAGTTTAAGATTTTTTCCTGTTCAATAATATTTTGTTCAAATGTATTGATATTACTATTTCTTAATTGCGTCGTAAAGAACAACCCGATAAGTTGTAATGAAATAATGTTAACTAACACATAAACTATTACGAACTTTGTTCGAATTGATGAAAAGAATCTTTTCTTAAATCTCTTCTCGAAAAAACTCATTACTCTTCACCTATAAAGTAACCAACACCACGACGCGTCATTATATATTCAGGTTGTGAAGAATCGTCTTCTACTTTTTCACGTAATCTTCTTACAGTCACGTCTACAGTCCTTACATCACCAAAGTAGTCATAACCCCACACTGTTTGCAGTAAGTTCTCACGTGTTAAAACTTGTCCACGGTGCTGCGCAAGGTAATAGAAAAGGTCAAATTCTCTACGTGTTAAGTCGATTTCTTCACCATTTTTCTTAATAACGTAAGCTTCTGGATAAATAACGATATCCTTAATCACAAGATCTCCACCATTTTTCTCTTCAATAATTTCTTCTTGTTGCTTAGTAACACGACGTAAGTTTACCTTAACCCTAGCCATAAGCTCACGCGTCGAGAAAGGTTTAGTCACATAATCATCAGCTCCAAACTCAAGTCCAAGAACTTTATCAATCTCACTATTTTTCGCTGTTAACATAATGATTGGAATATTTTTCTTAGCACGTACTTCTCTACATACTTCCATTCCATCTTTTTTAGGTAACATTAAATCTAATAAAATTAAATCTGGGTTATCATTAAAAGCAAGTTCTACCGCTTTTTCTCCGTCATTAGCAACAATTACATCGTAGCCTTCTTTTTTCAAGTTAAACTCTAATATATTAGCAATCGGTTCTTCATCATCGACTACTAGTATTTTATATTCTGCCATTTTCTTCCTCCTTAGATTTATACTAAGTATTAAATAATATATATTCCTAATTATATTTTTTATAAAACATTTTTTGGAGTATACTTTTTATTTTTTAACCTGCATCTTCTCATCGCCATGAGCACATACATAGTTATCAATATTATATCATTTTTTTCTATGAAGTTACAACTTTAAGCAAACGATTAACTCTCTATCAGTGTAGTGTTACAATTGATATGAGACAAAATTTTAAAAAAGAAGAGTAAATCCTGTATAATGAAATTACGACAAATCAAAAAAAGGAATTTACTCTTATGAAAACTATTAAATAATACTCTTTCCCTTGAATTTAATCAAGCAAATAGATAATAAAATTAAAAATAAGGGAAAAATTTAATGTTTTGAGACGTTTTGAAACAAATTAAGTAATAAATTAAACAATAATTAAAAATACTCTTTTAAAATTGTAATTTATTACTATATATGAATTTAATTTAATATAAAAAATAAAGTGTCTAACCCTTACATTATATCATATATAATGATTAATTTTTAGAAAATGTATTACTTAGATTTACTTATTGATTACATATAGTTTTCATGACATTTTAGAGCTGTAAATATATTTATCGTTGGCTATTGTTAGATAATTATAATAAATTTTCTACAGTAAACGTTGGTGATATTATTGATGGTAAAAAAATTGAAAAGGTACAGTAATTTATGTTTGAATTTTTTAAAATAATTATTAGTTTATTAATTTGGATATTAGTTTTTTATTTATTTAAATTCCTTTCTAAAAGAAATTTGAAATTAGTGATTGTATTTAATCTATGTATATATGTTTATGGTGTATTGTATTTTTATTATAATACAAATTTAAAGTATATTTGGTTGGCGATACTTTTTTCAATAGTTATGATGAAAAAATAAAAAATATAGATTTAGGCAGCAATCTTACAATAAAAACTCCTCGTCTGATAAAAACATCAGACAAGGAAGCTATTATAGTTCTTCTTTTTTCTTCGCGATATTGTCTAATATAGCCTTGATAAAAAACTTAAAATTAACATTATAAGGATTTTTATTCAAGTTATCTATCACAGTATCACTTACCAATAGAGTGTTCAATTGATTCTCTAATCCTCCTATACGCTCTTCTGAAAAATTACTAAGAATACCTATCTCTGCTAGACTGAAGTCTTTATATTCTAATGATAAAAGGTCATCATCATTTTCTTTTTTCTCAAAAGAACTACCAAAAGATTTTTGGTATATATCTAAGAAACTCTTTATACCGTGCATTCCGGCTTCTTTTACAATAATTTCATCACCCACATAGCAACCAATCGACAACAGCTCAGAAATTCTTGTAAATATATCATATTCAGAAACGACTCTCTTCACATCTCCTGTAAAAGTTGCTTTTTTAATAGCTGCTTTCTTTACATTTCTAAGATATTTTTTCATACGCGCAGCGTACAGTTCACCGTCTTTTTCCTTATCCATAAAAATATCTATACCACCGATTAAATATATCGGAGCTGCATTAAAAACGATACTTTGCTGTACATCATACTCAATCGCAACACGTTGCGCGATACTTCCTCCCAGTGAGTGACCTGTTAAAATAATATTATCACCATATTTTTTCTTCATACGTGTATAGAATCTATAACACGGCGTCATATGTTCCGCTTGTCCCAAGCAAATACCTACTACATCAGCATACATATCCTTCTGTCTATCAAAATAAAAATTCGTTCCCGTATAAGATAAAATATAATTCCCTTCATTAGTATTTTCAAACAATGTCCCACTACTACCTGTTTTCGTATCATAAAAACTAGTCACATAATTCAGCTCTTCTGGGAAACTTCCTATTGTTTTTTGCAGGTTGATATATTCTCTTATCATAGTTTTTGGAATCTTTATCTTATCCATCGCTTCTACATGATACACTATAAACGACGCATAACTAGCTATCTCATATAATTTTTCCATTCGTATTTCCTATCCTCATATAATATTTATTCCTCTGCATCATCAATTAGTATTTTATCATAAACCATGGATTATTTCCTATTTTTTAGTTAAAACCATACTCTAATAGGTTAATTTTTCAATTTTTTTAATTTTTATCTCTCTCGAACTTTATAATTGATTATTATTTTCAGTTATCAGTTTGAAATCAGATATTTTTTTGTTATAATAATTATATGAATTTAATTAATACGGGATTAATTTTCAAGAATATTATTCCAACATCCTAAGTAGGAGGCTTATTATGAAAATTTTACTTGCTTACTCTAGTAAAACAAAAAACACTAAAAAAGTAGCCGAAGCAATCTACGAACAGATAAAACCTTTAGGGGAAGTAGATTTACTCGACATAAAAAAACAACGAAAAAAACTAGAAAAAGAATATGATTTCTATATTCTAGGTGCTTGGACAGATAAAACTAACGCCAACAAAAATATGCAACGTTTTATAGATCAACAAGAAATACATGGTAAAGATGTTGCTCTATTTCTAACTTGTGGTGTTCCTCGTGAACATTATCACGCAGATGATTCTATTAATAATTACATTGCATTTATGGAAGAGCGTAACAATAGAATTCATGAAACTTTCGTCTGTCAAGGTAAGGTTGATCCAAAGGTTATGATAGTTTTCAAAATCCTTACTTGGCGTGATCCTAACTTCATTCACAAAGTTACACCAGATCTTGCCGACATGGTCAAAGAGTCAAAAAAACACCCAAATCTACAAGATCTAAAAGATGCTCAAAAATGTTTCAGCAATCTACTAGAACATAAAATAGCTCACACTTCATTATAATTACGAATTCCAA
>CAUUCZ010000023.1:0-17519 GCA_963543895.1 uncultured Gemella sp.
CTTCTACAACTTTCGCTACAAACTCACGTGTTTCAGTACTAGCACGAACTAATACTGGTTGGCCTTCTTGAACATTTAATCCAACTTTCGCAATAAGTTGGGCATATTTTTTTAATTGTGTATTTAAATCCATTTGATTTCCCTCGACTTTTTCTCTTAATTTACAAAATAAACAAATAACTATTTCTTTAATTGCACATAATTTATTATATCACTTTTTCTTAGATAATATTAGTAGGGAGTGACTCAAAAATCGTAATTTCGTAGAAATCGATTTTGTCGAGTCACCCCTACACAGTTTATTAGATATCTAAAAAGCTTTTATACAAAGAATTCAGATATTAATAACCGCTTCGCCTATAAATTCTCATCTAAACTTTTTTATAATTTAGAACTTTAAGATTATGTTATTCTACATAGAAATTAGACTTCTCTAGTTGCTTGTTTTAACCATTCTAACTCATCACCTTCAAAGTATGGAGCTAATACTTCAAATACTTTCGCGTGATATTTATTCAATTCATATTTATCTTCAATTGTAAGCATATCTAGATTGATAGCCTCTAAATCCCATGGTACGAATGTCATTACTTCAAATTCCATAAATTGACCATACTCATTTTTTACTGTTTTTCTAACAATAAGTTCATTCTCTAAACGAATACCATGAGACCCTGAGATATATAATCCAGGTTCATTAGTAACTACCATACCGTGTTTAAATGGTTCAGCTGCACGGTAGATTCCCCAATGAATACCATGAGGTCCTTCATGAATATTACCTAAATAACCTACACCATGACCTGTTCCGTGGTTGAAGTTCTCATAATCTTGCCATAATGGAGCACGAGCGAATAAGTCCACATTAGCTCCAGACACACCTTCCATGAATTTTAATCTTGATAAACGTAGATGACATTGAAGCACTCGTGTATAATCGTATTTTAATTTATCGCTAACTTCTCCCATCGCTGTAGTACGTGTGATGTCAGTTGACCCTTCTTCAAAATGTGCACCAGTATCAGTTAAGAAGAAAGTACCTGTACGTAGCGGAATTGAAGTTTCTTCAGAAGATGAATAGTGTACGATAGCTCCATTTTCACCATGACCGCAAATCGGAGAAAAACTTGGACAGATAAAGCCACCTTGCTCTTTTCTAAACTCTACAAGTTTCGCAGATGCCGAAAGTTCATCTTCTTGTTCACTTGTACCTTGTTTTACCAGTTGTTTTAACCAATAAATAAACTTCGTATGAGCAATACCATCTTTCACATGGGCTTTAATAGTATGCTGTAATTCAACCTCATTTTTTATAGCTTTCATTAAAATTGTCGGGTTACGTCTCTCCACTAGTGTTATCTCTTTTGGAATATTGTTAAACACTGCATAGTTTAAGCACTCTGGATCAACTAGAACTACATCGTTACCTGAGAATTGTTTTACTTCTTCATAAATATCATTATATGGCTTAATGTGTACATTATGGTCTGCCAAATGTTTTTTGATTTCATCTGATAGTTTTCTCTCATCTACATATAAGTCAACACTATCTTCATAAACAACTGCATAACTTAATAATACTGGTACATAATCAACATCCATACCGCGAATATTTAATAACCATCCAATATCATCAAGTGTAGTTATAACATGAATATTTGCCCCTACTTCATGCATTTCTTTACGAACTCTCTCAAGCTTACTAGCTACTGATTCTCCAGCTCTTTCTAAACTCATATAAAATGCAGGCTCTTCTGATAGCGCTGGACGATTTTCCCAAATCTCATCAACTAAATCAACATCATATTTTACCGTAGCATTTTTACGTTTTAGTTTAGTAGCTAAGTCTTTTCCTTCACCAAAAGTCACAACGCGCCCATCGAATCCTAATACCCCATTCTCTGGTGTATTTTCAACAACAAACTCCGCAATAGTCGGAACTCCAGGTTCACGCATTTTTTGTAACTCGATACCAGTTCCTACTAATTGTTTTTCTCCTTGTAAGAAATATCTACCATCTGTCCATAAACCTGCGAAATCCTTAGTAACAATTAGTGTCCCTGCAGAACCAGTAAATCCACTCATAAATGCACGAGCTTTAAAATGTTCTCCTACATATTCACTATTGTGAAAATCCGCTGTTGGAATCATATAGACATCAATTCCATTTCTTTCCATTAATGCTCTTAGCTTAGAAACTCTCTCTTTTATCTCCATTGTCCTTACTCCTTCGTTATTTCATATATAACTTCTATATGAATTTTCTAACTAATCGTGAAAAAACTCATCGATAAATAATCTTCACAATTATCATACTTATTATTCTATCACATTATAATATGCATTTCACTAGGGAGTGACTCAAAAATCGTGATTTCGTAGAAATCGATTTTGTCGAGTCACCTCGCACAGTTTATTAGATATCTAAAAAGCTTTTCTAAAGCGATTTTAGATATCAATAAACCACTGCGTCTATGAGTTCTCATATATACTTTGTTAAAATTTAGGTCTTTTGGGCCAGCACCTAGATTTTTAAAATTCAACCATTACCCTTACAAAACAATATAGACTATAGAATCAACATCTATAGTCTATATACTATTGCTATTATTTTAATAAATCTTTGAAATAATCAGTTGCTTTTACCAACGAATCCACTATCGCCGGTTCTCCTCCTGAGTGACCAGCTACAACAATATCCAATTTACAATTATTTAACTTTTTACTTAATTCGTAAGCACCTACAACACGGCAGTCAACATCATAACGGCCATGAGTTATTGTTGTAGGAATATCTTTTATTGCATCGATATTATTTAATATCCAATCATCGTCATTCCAGAACATATTATTCATCCAAAAGTGGCATTCAATAGTCGCCATTGAAACTGCATAGTGAATATCTCCAAAACTTTGTTCCAAGTTAGGGTCTGGATGGAGTGTGACAAGACTTCCTTCCCACATACTCCACTCTTTTGCTGCAATTTCTCTTGTCTGTCTATCTTCACTTGTTAGACGGTTATAGTACGCACGGACCATATCACGACGTTCATCTATATGTATTATACTTTCATACCTTTCGAATGCTTCTGGGTGTATATTACTCGCACCACCTTTTTCATAAATCCATAATATATCCTCTCTACGCCCTAGGAAGATACCACGTAATACTAAACCTAATACGCGCTCCGGATGCTTAATAGCATAACAAAGTGCTAAGGTAGATCCTCAACTTCCTCCAAATACTAGCCATTTATCAATGTTTAAATCCTCCCTTATTTTCTCCATGTCATCGATAATGTGCCAAGTATCATTGTTCTCTAAGCATGCATGAGGCGTAGACTTTCCACTTCCTCTTTGATCAAATAATATAATTCGATAAAATTCCGGATCGAAATATTGTCTGCCGCTTGCTGATGTTCCACAGCCTGGTCCACCATGTAAAAAAACTACCGGAACACCTTGAGGATTCCCACTCTCCTCATAATAAATAGTGTGGGTCTCATCGACCTTTAACATTTTAGAGAAATTTTCTTTAATCTCAGGATATAAACTCCTTAATTCCCCCATAATAATACCTCCTGTTGTGTATTTGTTTACATTTTTATATCGCATAACAGTTTTATTTTCTACTTATAAAAAATAACTTAATCAACGATTTTTATACTCTTCTTCTATTATAGCTCAACCTTTTTTAATATTCAATTACTTTCTTAAAATCTATAATAATCATCTATCTAACAATTTTGCAATCGATTAATATTAGTGATATAATTATATTAAAGATTATAAGACAAAAAAGGAGTCGAGAAAAGTGAAACTTTCAAGAACAAACAAAATTTTAGAAAAAATGAAACAACAAGGAATCAACCAAGCTCTAATTAGTGATCCTTATTCAATCTTCTATCTTACTGAATACTTAGAGCATCCAGGCGAAAGATTTTTCGCTGTGCTACTTGATGAAAATGGTGATCACAAACTATTCATCAATGCTCTTTTCCCACTTGAAAAAGACTTAGGATTAGAAAAAGTAGTCTATTCTGATACTGATAATCCTATTGAACTACTAGCAAAAATTATACCAAGTGGTTCTGTTATAGGTATAGATAAAGTTCTTCCTGCTCGATTCCTATTACCTCTTATGAATCATCTACCAGAAAACAAATTTGTAGATGTATCTCAAATCGTCGATCGTGTTCGTATGATTAAAGATGAAGAAGAAAAAGAACTTATGCGCCGTGTTTCTCTTCTGAATGACGCGGCTTGTCAAAGAGTTATAAATAGTATTTCTGAAGAAAAATCAGAAAAAGATATAGCTAAAGATTTACTTTCTATTCATGAAGAATTAAAAGTCGACGGATTATCATTTGATCCTATTATCGCTTACGGTGCTAACGGAGCTAATCCACACGGTACTGTAGGAGATAGATATGTAAAACCAGGAGATGCTATAATTATCGATATGGGTGGGATTAAAGACAATTATTGTTCAGATATGACACGTACTGTATTTTGGAAACAGCCTAGTGAGAAAGCGCGTGAAGTATTTGAAATAGTACTAGAAGCTCAAAAACGAGGCATCGCCCTTGTTAAACCGGGAGTTAGATTCTGTGATATAGACGCGGCTTGTCGTGATTATATTACAGAAAAAGGATATGGAGAATTTTTTACACACCGAACTGGTCACCACATTGGACTAGAATGTCATGAGTATGGAGATATCTCTAGCATCAATGAAACTAAATGTGAGCCAGGTATGATTTTCTCTATCGAACCAGGTATTTATCTTCCAGGAGAATTCGGTGTTCGTATCGAAGATTTAGTTCTTGTTACAGAGGATGGTTGTGAAGTTTTAAATAAACTCAACAAAGAATTAGTTATTATCGGTGAGTAACTAATTATATTAAATTAAGCTTTTCATAAAACTACTCCTAAGAAAAGAAAAGACGATTGACCTTAATACAATCGTCTTTTTCCTTTATTCAAAATGTTTCTTTAAAAATTCCCCTACAATATTCCAATATTGTTCTCTGAATTTTCTTTCAGCTTGAACATGTTTCATTCCTGGGAAACTATGAAATTCTTTTTCTGAAGTTATTAGATCATATGCAGCTTTCCCATGTTCTAACGGAACAAAACCATCTTCTTCACCATGTAGTACTAATGCTGGAAGTTTAGTTTCTTTCAAAGCTTTTGTTGCATCTACATCACCAAAGAAATATCCAGCTCTTATCTTCGTCACTGTATTTGCCGCCGGAATTACAGGGAAACTTGGTAAATTAAATAATTTTTTCAACTGATATGTAAACTCTACTTTTAAATTCACATAACCACTATCTTCAATAAAAGTTTTTACGTTAGATGGTAAATCCTTACCTACTGCATTCATTACTGTAGCTGCCCCCATACTGATCCCAAATAATGCAGTATCAGCATTGTTATTTTCTGATGATATTTTCTTTACCCAATTAACTAAATCATCAGAGTCATAGCCACCCATAGAGATAAAATCACCTTCACTATTACCATGAGCTATTAAATCTGGTGCAAAAACACTATAACCCATGTCGTAGAATTTTTTGATATAATTAACCATCTTCTTAGCATCACTAGTGTATCCATGAACTACAAATATCCACTTTTTAGTATTAGGATTAACAAACTTATATCCAACAACTTTATTTTTAGTAACAGACTCCATCTCAACCGTTTGCTTCGTTTCATCAAACCACTTGTTTAATGCTGTTTTATCTTCTTTACTTCCATCACTATCTTGATTAACGATAGCACTCTTATCAACCTTCGGATTCAATCCAAAATTATAAAAATAGTTTCCAACAAAACCAAATGCAACAACTACCAAAATCAGTAGTGTCGCTAATATTTTTTTAAAATGTTTTTTCACTTGTCTTTACCTTTCATCTTTAAATTCAATAAAACTATTATACTATCACTTCTAATAAAAGTAAACAAAAAACAACACTAATAGAGACTTAAGATGTCACTATTAGTGTTATTTTAATTATTAATTTGAATTAAAACCTTATCACCATTGTTAAATCTTTCTGCTGTTGACATCGTTAGAACTTTTAAAGTATTCCCATCTGGAGTCTCAACTAAATATTCAACTGTGGCTCCTAGATAAGTTACATCAACAACTTTACCCTCTCCTGAGCTATCTAATTTTATGGATATTTCTTCTGGTCTAATTACCAGGCTTTCATCGATAATATTATTTTCACCTATAAAACTCGAGATAAAGTTGTTCTTAGGCTCTTTATAAAGTTCTTCTGGAGTACCTACTTGCTCTATATGTCCTTCATTTATTACGATTACTCGATCAGCAAGCTTAAAGGCATCCTCTTGATCATGAGTAACTATTATCATCGTAACACCAAATTGTTTTTGGATTCTTTTAATTTCCTTTCTCATTACGTCCCTAAGATGCACATCTAAGTTCGATAGGGGTTCATCCAGTAACAACAATTTTGGATTTAATACCATACTTCTAGCTATAGCGACGCGTTGTTGTTCTCCTCCAGATAACTCCTTAATCTTTTTCTTTTCATAACCTGCTAATCCAACTTTTTCTAGCATATCTCGTGCTCTTTTTTCCCTCATATTCTTATCAATTTTCAATAATTTCAGACCATAACTCACATTGTCTATAACATTTTTATGAGTAAATAAACCATACGATTGGAATACCGTAGCAATCTCTCTTTTTTCAGGTGGTATATTATTAATATTCTCATCAGATAACAATACATCACCTGAAAAATCTGATACAAAGCCTCCTATAATATTTAACAGCGTAGTTTTCCCGCATCCAGAGGGCCCCAGTATACAAATCAATTCTCCTTCTTTTATATCAAAACTAATATTCTTTAGAATTTCTTTATCTTTATACTTTTTTGAGATATTTTTTAAACTTAAATACATACTCTATCTCCTTCTATTTACAATCAAGTAATACGATATATTTATCACTAAGCATATCATAATTATGTAAAATGCAATAACTGAACCTATGTCGTATTTTCCACTTTCTATCACATCAAACATTACTATAGTCGCCACTTTTTGACTAGGATATATTAAGAAAATAATAGACCCAATTGTTGTCATCGTTGCTGTAAAACCATTAATAAAGCTTATATAAAAACCTTCATAACTCATAGGAAATACAACATCCTTAATCTCATTGAACCTACTTCCTCCTAAGTCCCTCACTGATTTCAACTGTTCTTCGGACACTTGACTTATAGAGCTATAACCTATTTTTGTGGCAAACGGCATCTGCTTAAACACTAAGTTCAATATTACTATTAATGCTGTTCCTGTTAATTTCAACGGATATGAGTTAAAAGCTAATACGTAACCTAGCCCAAAGAATGTACCAGGTAGTATATAAGGTAAAGTCGCTACAAAATCAATCATTTTTAAGACTTTGACATTTCTTATGTAAATATAATATTGAAGAACATGACCTACTACTGAAGAAATCAATCCAGCAATAAGCGAATAAATCACACTTCTTACAAACACATCGGTTATATAATCATTAGCATCTATAAAATTCTGCAATGTAAATATTAATTTCCCATATTCCATAGTTGAAAATGCAGAAATAACTATCGCGCTATATAAACTAGCTAACATCAAAACAATAATTACAGTAACTATTAAAGAAATATAGTAAATAATACCAGATTGCTTAATATTGGCCTCTAATACACCAACATTTTTACTACCTAGTGTAGTATTTCTAAAACTCTTAAAGAATATCAAAAATATAAGAAGTGACGGTATTAGAATAATTAAATTCATTACTACAGCTTTACTAATATTTCCTTCAGCAATAAATGATAAATAACCTTCAGTGGCAAGAACATTATACTTACCTCCTATTATAGCCGGTGTTGCAAAATCAGCCATACTTCTTAAGAATGTCAACAGAACAACTACTTTAATAACAGGTCTCATAAGCGGAAGAAGAATATCGAGTATTATTCTATTCGTATTTGCACCTAAAGACCTAGCTGAGTTAATCACGCCTTTATCAATTCCTTTTAGAAATCCGACTAAAAGTAGGACATTTATAGAAATATGCGTCACACTCTGCATACTAACTATTCCGAAAAAACCATAAGGATCATAATTTAATTTCAGAAGATTATAACTTATTAAGCCACGTCTTCCAAATAAATTTATATACGATAATGAAGTAACAAAAGGTGGTGAAATCATAGAAATCATAAATATAAGAACTATTATCTTCTTGAATTTCGATGTTCCAATAAAATAATAAAGTGAAACAGCCACCGATATAAATACAGTAACTATAGTAGTTGCTGATGCTACTTTAACAGTATTTAATAGTAAATGAGAATAACTAGGCAGATTAGTTAGTAACTCAGAAAACAACTCACCTTTATACCCATAATTAAAAACAGCAACAAACGGATATAGTACAAAAAGTATAAAAGAAATAATGATAAGTCCTATGACAATACTGTCAAATAAGTTTATTTTTTTAAACATACTATCTCCTTTAATATTTTTAAAATTGGTGATAATAAACAAAGTTTACTACCACCAATCCAATTTTATTTATCTCCCACTAATTCTTTCCATTTTTTAAGAATAGCGCTACGTTCATTACCAAATGAAGCTAAATCTTCTTTAAGAAGTCTATCTTTAGGTAATCCTAAATCCGCTCCTTTAGAACCATCAATTACCATTTGAGCTCCATCTTTACCATCAAGCTCAGCAATTAATTGTTGGTTTTCAGGTTTTAAAATAAAGTCTTCAAATGCTTTAGCTATATCAGTAGCTTGAGAATTTTTAAATATTGCTACCCCTTCAGGAATCCAAGGAATACCATCTTCAGGATAAACAACTGTTAAATTGTGTTTTTTAGCTGCATCAAATGCTGATTTATCAACAGGAATAATACCAATTCCGAATTCCCCTGCAGCTGTTTTTTCTTGTGGATCTTTACCACGTTTACTGTAGAAATCAACATTTTTATTGAATGCAGTCCAGTATTCCCAGCCTTTTTCGCTACCTTTTTGTCCTAAAATTCCTGCTACAGCACCGAAGTTAGTACCAGAAATTGCCGGGTTACTCATTATGATAGTACCTTTGTATTTTGGATCAGTTAAATCTGACCATTTTTTAGGAACTTCTAATCCTTTTTCTTTTAAGACTTTTTCATTAACTAAAAATCCAACTACAGTAATACCTTTTGATAGCCAGTAATTTTCACTATCTTTGAATCCTTCTTTAATTTTATCAGAACCTTTAGCTTCATATTGCTCTAAAAGGCCATCTTTTTTAGCAGCCATGAAAGCATCAATTCCTCCACCGAACCAAAGATCTGCCATCGGCTTACCTTCTGCTTTAGTTCTTGAAATTACTTCTCCACTAGACATTGATAAGAACTCAACTTTACTATTTGTTTCAGCTGAAAACTTATCAAATAGCTTTTTATATTTTTCAGAAGTTGCCACAACATTCATTGTTTTACCACCAAAATCAATTTTGCTAGTTTCTTTTTTACTTTCAGTCGCTTGTTTTTGACCGCAACCTAATAAAATTAGAGAAATTGATAAAATAATAGTTAATACTTTTAATATTCTTTTCATATTTATTGTATCCTTTCTTTAACTATAAGTTTATACAAAAATTATACTAAGAAATAAAGATACTTTCAACCTGTCCAAGCTCACTTGAATTTTATTATTTTAACATTTTCATATAAACATTCTAATTATCGTTTCAAGTGTTATATAACTATTTTTACAATATTTGTATAATTAGAATAATAAAAATTTTTTATTCTATTCCATACTTCTCTTTAATTGCATCTGCCACTATCATCCCTGTGAACCAGGCAACCATAAGATTGTAACCACCGATTTCTCCATGTAAATCTAAAATTTCTCCTGCAAAATATAAATTCTCTATTTTTTTATGACTACATGTCTTCGGACTTACTACTTTAAGATCTACTCCACCTGCTGTAGTAAAGGCATATTCTAATGGCATCGTCTTAACATCAACCAATTCATAGCGCTTGATTTTCGTTACAAATTTTCTTAACTCTTTTTTACTAACATTTTCCGGGAAATGTTTCTCAATCATAAAGTTATAAAAACTCTTCGGTAATTTTCCTTGTAAGAATTTATTATCCTCCCATAGTTTAGCAAAAAGTTCTTCCTCATTAAGATCAGGATAAAAGTCTAGATAGAATTTATCTTCTGGATAACGAGCTACGAATTCTCCCATTGAAATTGATAATGGCCCACTTAATCCTTTATGCGTGAATAGAAGATCTCCGCTTCTCTCGTTTTTCTTATGAAACATTCTTACATTTTGCAGTGCAACTCCAGATAATTCTCTAAAATCTTCAAAAACTAAGGCTACTTCACTAGGATATATTTTAGTAATCTTCACACCATGTTTTTTTAGAATTCTATGTAATGAACCATCACTTCCACTCTGAGGGTATGTTTTCCCTCCAGCACAGACTACGATATTCTTTCCGTAATACGTATCAACATTTGTTTTTACACCAACTAGTTTATCATCTTCGAATACTAAATCTTCTACTTTCTCTTTATAGTTAATCTTCGCATGGTCTATTTTAAACGCATTAACTACATCTCTAGATTTTTCACTCGCTGGATATAATCTCCTATTTTCTTGCTTTAATTTCAAATTATGCTTATCAAAGAACTTCTTAACATTATATTTATGATATGCACTTCTCAAAAATCTACCATTATGCACCGCTGCGACAAAATCTTCAGCATTATCACTACTCATAACATTACAACGACCATTTCCTGTTAAAAGCAGTTTTATTCCTGCACGTCTATTTTGCTCAAGAACTAGTACTTTTAAACCACTATAATTAAGCCTATCCGCTATCATAAGCCCTGCACTACCAAGCCCTATCACAATCACATCGTATTTCATCTTAAATCTCAACTTTCTCTTAATTTAATCAAATATCATCTAATTATACCACGTAATCTAATACTTTCAAATTTTTCTATGTTAAACATAATTTTACACTACATGCTTCCGTTTAAAAATTCCATAATTTTCCTTTCTTCTTATTGGAATTTTTCGCTATTTTGTAATATACTAAAAGGTATGTGTTTAAAATAAGGGAGGGACTCAAAAATCGTGATTTCGGAGAAATCGATTTTGTCGAGTCACCCCCGCACAGGTTATTAGATATCTAAAAAGCTTTTATAAAGCGAATTTAGATATCAATAAACCACTGCGTCTATGAGTTCTCATATGAACCTTGTTAAATTTTAGGACTTTTGGGGCAGTTCCCTATGCTTTAAACAATTTTAAAATAAAGGATTTTAAATAATGAGATTGAAAAAAATTGGTATTTTGATTTTACTTCTTGTATTTTTAGTTCCAAACTTCTCGAAAGCTGATGATAACTTTTTAGATAACAACGCAGTAACAAATTTAAGCGATGTTAATGCTCATCTTGTAGTTTCGGAATTAAACACGGGGAAAATCATTTCTAAACGTGGAGAAAATGAAAAAGTATCTGTAGGTAAATTACCAAACTACCTTGCACTTTACCTACTTACTGACAATTTAAAAAATAAAAAAATAACTCTAGAAGATAAAATTAGTATTGCTAGTGGAGATGACATTCTTTCTAAATACAAAATAGAATCGTCAATTACAGTTAAAGATGCAATCTTCTTATTAGAAAATGAAAATTCTAATAGTCTTAATCAAGCTGTATTTGCTCACTTTAACGTAACTCTTGATAGAGCTAAAGAGACATTAGCTTCTATGTCACTACATGACACAAAATTAGAATCACTAGATAACACTGGGAGCAATACTAGTACTGCGAAGAATATCTCTTACCTTACTAGTTTAATTCTTAAAAATTATCCTGAGATTACAGAAATTACAAAAAATCCAGAACATACTTTGGCATCTGGAGAAAAAATTAACAATAGTGTTGAATTTAAAGAATCAGATAAGTTTAGAGTTTTAGGTTTAGATTACTCTGACAAAAATAGTGTAACTTATGCGTACAGCGGTAATACTAAATTAATTATCACAGTATTAAACCAAAGCGATGATAAAGCCACTTATTTTGATAAACTTCAAAAAACCTACGATTATCTATTCTCAAACTATAACTACAAACTAGCCCTTAAAGCAGGAACATATACTATAAATAATGAACGTATTACTTTTAATGAAGATATTTACGACTTATTCTATGAAAAACATTCAATTAAAGATGTAACATACCTTCTAATGAATAAAAAAATACTTTTATTCCAAAAATACGAAACAATATCTGCAAATGAAGGAACAGTATTCGCTGACTTTAGTTCTAACGATAATACAGGAAACCTGGAAAAAATCAAATCAAACTTCATAAATGATGATAACTTTGATAAGAAAGATAATTACGAAAAAACTACTATTGTAATAGATCGTACGAAATATTTCGCTACGGGTATACTTGCAATATACACACTTGTTTTCGCAGCACTATACGTTATGAGACAAGTTGTTAGAAAGGATTAAATATGGAGCAAAACAATTTAGTTTTCGAAGTTGATGGTACAATTTATGAGCTTGTTTACAACTTCAAAGATGCCTTTCAAAAAGAAACATTTGAAGAAAAACTAGTAGATGTATTAAAAAATAAACCATATATCGTAGGAGATATTTCTCACGAAAAACTACGACTTACTGGATTCATTTTAACAAAGGATAACAACAATCCTAAGAACATAAACAACCTTGAAGATTACATACTAGAATATTGTAATTTCGGGGCACCATTCTTCGTCGTTAAAAAACGAAATTCATAAAAGAAAAAAAAAAAAAAAACAGTTTGGTCAAAACACTAAACTGTTTTTTATATCACTTAATCTTCGTCTTCCCAAGATTTTTCTTCTAATATTTCATCAACATTATAACCATAAGCATTACAATATTCATCAATACTCATATCTTGCTCATCCATTCTTTGTTGATGATACTTATCTACTTCTGGGGCATCACCAAATAAATCAAATATGTTAAAAGCCATAATTATCTCCTTTCTAATAAAATTTGTTTTTAAATATACCTTTATGTCCAAAGTATATCACCTTTTATTATCCATGTCAATATAACTTTTTCTTAATATCACCGCAGTATTTTACCTATGAGAAATTTTTTACTTTATATAAACTTAGCACAAACTGCCTCAGGTACAACTACCTCAGAAGCAACAACAGTTAGCTTTCCTGTTTCCTTATTGACAGTGTACACAGTAATTGTTCCACTATTTTCATTAGTCGCAATTGCTAAAGTATTATCTTTTGACAGGTCAAAATCTCTTGGACCTTTCCCTTCAGTACTAATAGTTTGAAGCTGTTTTAAACCTGATTCTGTATTTTCAAAAACAACTACCGCATCCTGTCCTCTATTAGACACATAGATAAATCTGTTATCATTTGAAATTTTTATCGCACTCCCTTTATTTTCTAACGAAAAGTCTTCAGGTAATGTAGGATAATATGTTGGATTTGTTAAGTTCCCCTCTCCATCATAATCAAAAGCAATTACTTCACTAGTAAGTTCCGTCATAACAAAAGCTTGTTTTTCATCACTACTAAATACTATGTGACGAACTCCACTTCCATCTTTAGCTTTAAAAGTAGCTACTTTTTCTAAAACTCCTTTATTCAGCTTATATGATGTAATTTCATCAGTCCCTAAATCACAAGAGAAGACATATTTTTCACTTGGAGTAAATCCTGAAAAATGCACATGGGGTTTCTCTTGTCTCTCATGCACTCCATTTCCTTCGTGATGATCTGTTGATAAGAGTTTAACAAGCTCACCATTTTCAACAGAATAACTATCAATCGTACCTAAATGATAGTTCGCTGATAATAAAGTACTTTTATCAGAGTTTAACTCTACATAACAAGGAGGATTCCCTTCTTGGGCAACTGATGTTAATTCTTTCAAATCACCATTTTCTTCAACTTCAAAGCTTGTAACAGCACCTTTTCCATCTACTCTTGATACACTATATAAATATTTATTATCATTAGACAATGCCAAATACGTTGGATTATCAACCTTCGCTACATTTCTAACTTCTAGTACTTTTCCTTCCTCAGATAACTCAACTAAGTATATTCCTTCACTAGTTGCTTTCGTATATGTTCCAATATATGCTCTTACCATTATTTTTCCTCCTACTTTCTATAAACTTATTATAACATTTTCCAAAAAAATTTTATAAAATTTTCTCTCACCTATAATTCGTATAAATCAAAATTATCATTTTTTTTGAAAAGTTAAAATCTCATTTTACGAATTTTTCATCCTTTCCATAAACTTAAAATTCGTTTTTTACTGTTTTTTCGTTAAAAAATCGATATTCCGTAAAAAAAATCCACAAAAATTCTAACATTTAAGATTTTACATATCTTCAACTTCTTGATATAATAGTTTATATTAATAAAAGTATATTTTAGGAGGAAAACCGTGAAACACGAATTTATATTAGTTCTAGACTTCGGTAGTCAATATAACCAACTTATCACTCGCCGTGTACGTGAGCTTGGTGTATATTCTGAACTACACGACAATGAAATTTCTATTGAAGAAATCAAAAAAATGAACCCTAAAGGAATTATCCTTTCAGGTGGACCTAACTCAGTATATGAAGAAAACTCTCTTACAATTGATGACGAGATTTTCAACCTAGGTATTCCTGTATTAGGAATTTGTTACGGAATGCAACTTATGCAGCACAAACTAGGAGGAAAAGTAGAATCTGCAACTAGCAGAGAATACGGAGCTCACAATGTTGACGTAACTCCAGGAGCTAAATTATTCGAAGGTACTCCTGCAACTCAACAAGTATTAATGAGTCACTCTGATAAAGTTGTTGAACTTGCTGACGGATTCAAAGTAGTAGCAACAAGTGATAACTGTCCAATCGCTGCTGCTGAAAACGTAGAAAAAGACTTCTACTGCTTCCAATTCCACCCAGAAGTACGTCACTCTGAATACGGTTATGACTTAATTAAAAACTTCATCCGTAATGTATGTAAATGTACTGAAAACTGGACTATCCAAAACTTCATCGATGAAAAAGTTGAAGAAATTCGTGCAGAAGTTGGAGATCAAAAAGTTCTTTGTGCACTATCTGGTGGTGTAGATTCATCAGTTGTTGCCGCCCTACTAGACAAAGCAATTGGAGATCAACTAATCTGTATGTTTATCGACCACGGTTTACTTCGTAAAGGTGAAGCTGAAGCTGTAATGAATACATTCAGTAAAGAAATCGAAGGTGGATTCAACATGAATCTAATTAAAGTCGATGCCAAAGATAGATTCCTTGGAAAACTTAAAGGTGTAAGTGATCCAGAACAAAAACGTAAAATCATCGGTAATGAATTCGTTTATGTGTTTGATGAAGAATGTGCTAAACTTCACGACGTACCATTCTTAGCTCAAGGTACTCTTTACACTGACGTTATCGAATCAGGAACTAAGAATGCACAAACAATCAAATCTCACCACAACGTAGGTGGATTACCAGAAGATATGCGTTTTTCTCTAATCGAGCCACTTAATACTTTATTCAAAGATGAGGTTCGTGCATTAGGTGAAGCACTTGGTCTTCCTCACGAAATCGTTTGGCGTCAACCATTCCCAGGACCAGGACTTGGTATTCGTGTTCTTGGAGAAGTAACAGAAGAAAAACTTCAAATCGTTCGTGACAGTGACTTCATCTTACGTGATGTTATCGCTAAACGTGGATTAGAAGGAGAAATCTGGCAATACTTCACATGTCTTCCAGATATCCGCTCAGTAGGAGTTATGGGAGATGTTCGTACATATGATTACACAGTTGCAGTTCGTGCCGTAACAAGTATCGACGGTATGACAGCAAGCTGGGCTCACATTCCATTTGAAGTACTTGAAGAAATCTCAGCTCGTATCGTAAACGAAGTTGCTCACGTTAACCGAGTAGTCTACGATATTACAAGTAAGCCTCCAGCAACAATAGAATGGGAGTAGATTGCAAATATAATTTGAATGGAGAATCCTAATTTAACTGCGTTTTAAGTTGTTATAAATGTAGCAAATCTATTTAATTCAATTAGGTTCCCCACCAAAAATTATTGGTGGGGTCTTATTATTAAAATCTTTGATTTCTTACCTTATCTATGCTAAAATAAAAGCATAAAAGAGAGAGCCGTTTGCACTGACTTTACTAATAATTTCTTAACTCACTACGTTCGTAGAAATTATAGTAGTCGTAGTATAAATTATTCGTAATATTTTTCTTCAGTCTGTGACTTTGAAAAATAAACGACTAACTTAAAAGACGGTGGCTCAGTTATTTAGTTAAATTATAACCATCTTAACCTGCCAAAGTTTAAAGATGGTTATTTTTTATTGTCTTTTTTCAATGCTACAATACATGCACTAACTACTGAAACAATCAATAGATTTATTCCAATAATCGTCTGTACAATTACAATCTGACAAAATTATTGCAATTAAATTATGTTTATGATAAAATAAAATTATGAAAAGAGAGAGCCGTTTTAAAGACGGTGGCTCGTGAAATAGTTTTATATAACCATCTTACCTAGCCAAAGTATAAAGATGGTTATTTTTTCATCATAAAAGTAACGATAGCAATAACTAAAGTCAAGAGTGCAATTATAAAAATCGCAAAATCTATCATTAGTTGGATAGCTTCGTACGTAGACATTCTCTACTCCTTTCGTCCAGATTTTAGTGTATGCGAGCATAGCACCATCCCCTTTCATATTGAAGTAGCCACCATCTTTATCGGAAGTCTTACACTCCCTAACTTCTCTCTCCAGTCTTGATTATATCAAATTAAACTATCGTAATCAACTATTTATAAATACTAATATATCAACACTTTTTACTAAATAATTATACTTTTTATACCTTGCCAATATAAAAAATAAATTGATACTCACTATGATATCAACTACTCAGGATAGACTCTTCTCCTATTGAATGAGAGTAATGTGGTGTGTATTTGAATTATTAGGAGTTTAACGACGATATAATTCTTAGGTACAGCGTATGCAACAAGAACTTTAATCTTAACGAACAAAGTGAGGAAAAGATTATTAGTTCTAATTGCCCATATATTAAAATATATAGATTGAAAATTAGTTAAAACACTTTGGATTGTCTCCAAAGTGTCTCCAAAAAGACCTTATCAAAAACTATTGATAAGGTCTTTTTATTAAAATCTTTGATTTCTTACCTTATCTACACTAAAATATAAATATAAAAATAGATAATCAAGAATAATACATTCAACACCAAATTTTATCAAAATAGCAACATTTCAATTTCTTGTGACTACTTGTATGATAATTATTATCTATGTTATAATTAAATGGAATTATAATTTTAAGAGGAAAATAATATGGATTTAATAA
>CAUUCZ010000024.1:0-16842 GCA_963543895.1 uncultured Gemella sp.
GAAAGAAAAAATAATAGAACTCTGAGAAGTGAAAAAATTAATGATGATATTAAATATCTTGAGGAGAGAAAACAAAACCTTGAGAATAAGCTATCAGAAAGAGAAAATCTAAACGCTGAAACTAAAAGTAAAATTCAAAAGATTAACAAAGAAATCTCTTCGTTAGAATCAGGTGAAGAGAGTAAATTAGAATTAATTGAAAGAAAAATAGAAGAATTAAAAGATAACTACTATAGCTTAATAAACGAAGAGACTAAATTAGAAAATAGTATAGAGTTTGCTAAGAAAAATCTAGAGAGTGCTGATGAAAACAGTAAGGAAATTCTAGATAATATAGAAAGACAAAAACAAGTTTTAGGTATAAAAATAGAAGAACTTGCCGCCGCTACTGAAGAACAAAAAGCTCTAAATGAACAGCTAGATAATCTTCAAAAAGAACTTGATATATTAGTTGAAGAAAATATTTTAATTAATTCAAATGGGAAAAATATTGAGGAACAAATTCGAACAGGATACAACTTCAAGAGTAACCTGGAAAATCGTAAGAAGTTCTTAGAAGATCAGATTAATAATTTAAGTTTTTACAATATTGGAGTAAAAGAGATACTAGCTAATAAAGATTCTCTAGCTGGTGTTCACAATAGTGTAGCAAATATTGTAGAATTTGATAATGAGTATGCTGTTGCTATTGATATTGCATTAGGACAAGCACAACAGAATATTATCGTTGAAAATGAGAATGTTGCAAAAGAGTGTATTAATCACTTAAAGAAAACTAATAAAGGTAGGGTTACATTTTTACCATTAAATAACATTAAAGAAAAAGCTATTGCTAATGACGTTTATAGAACAGTTGTAAATGAAGATGGATTTATCAATATTGGTGAGAATCTTATAACTGTCGATAGTGAATATAAAAATATAATATCTCACCTATTGGGGCTTGTTCTTATAGTAGATAATATGGATAACGCTAATAGAATAGCTCGTAAGATTAATTTTAGAAATAGAATTATTACCCTAGACGGACAAATCATCAATAGTGGTGGATCTATCACTGGTGGTGCTATTAATAAAAATAACAATTCATCTATTAAACATAAGGCAGAATTAGATGAACTTTCACAAAATCTAGTTAAAATAAATGATAAGATTGAGAAATTAACAAGTGAGAAGGCTCTATTAGAGAGTCAACAACAAGAAGTAATGGACGAAATTCTAAATTCTAAATCTGTTAAAGAAGAGGCTATTTTAAAACTTAAGCAATTAGAATTAAGTATAAATCATAAAAACTCTGAAATTGCTGATATTAAAGTGAATATAGAATTAAATGAGAAGAAACTACTAGAATTCAAAGATACTGAGGATAATTCGAGTAATATTGTCGAATTAACTCAGAGTCTTGAGAAAATTAGAGTAGAGCTTCAAAAACTTGATAAGAAAATCAAGGAAGAAAGTAGTAAGAAACAAAATGCCCAAAGTGCTGAAGAATTGTACTTAGAGAAAATTGCCGAGCTTAAGATTGAAAAATCAAAATTAGAAGAAACAATTAAACATGGTTTAGAGTTAATAGAATCATTATTAGCTGATATAACGGATGTGAATGAGCAACTAGCAAGACTAGAAATGTCTAAAGATGCAGAGTCATTAAGTGAGGAAGATGAGCAAAATATATTAGAAAATAATTCTAAGATCATTGCTGAGTGTAGTGAAAGATTAACAACGCTTAAGACGTTATTATCAGATCTTGATATGGAAAAGACGGGACTATTCAAGCGCGAAAAAGAAATTACCGTAGCTCAACAAAGAAATAACGAAAGTCTACGTCAAAAAACTTCAGAATTTGAAAAATTAACTGTAGAACAGACGAAGATAGAAGTTAAAATTGATGAATATCTAGAGAACCTTGTTACTAACTATAATGTAACGTATGAGAGTGTATCAGGCAGATTAACTGCTGAAAATATTGAAGAAGTACCTTCATATAAGGATGAAGTAGTAAGGCTTCGTAAAGAGATAATGGAATTAGGTAATATCAACTTGAATGCTATTTCTGAGTTTGAAGAAATCAAGGAACGTTATGACTTCTACAATGAGCAAATTACTGATCTTGTAGAAGCAAAAGAAAAACTAGAAGAGACTATTGCAGAGATTGATAAAGAAGTAAAAGAACGCTTTTTAACGACATTTGTTCAAGTAGCTGAGAACTTCAATAGAATATTTAAAGAACTATTCAAAGGTGGTTATGCAGATATGACATTAGAATCACCGAATGACATATTAAATACTGGAATAGTAATCGAAGCTTCACCTCCTGGTAAGAAACTTCAAAATCTTTCATTATTATCAGGTGGAGAGAAATCTCTAACTGCGATTAGCTTATTATTTGCAATTTTACAGGTTAAAAATCCTCCATTTGTAGTGCTTGATGAAGTAGAAGCAGCACTTGATGAAGAGAATGTTAATAGATTTGCAAAATTCTTAAAAGTTTATTCAGAGAATAATCAGTTCTTAGTTATCACACACAGACGAGGAACTATGGAAGCTATGGATACTTTATATGGAGTAACAATGCAAGAAAAAGGTATTAGTTATATTTTAGAATTAGAGTTAAAAGATGTTATCGAGAACTTTGAAGAGGTAATAGAGTAAGTAGATAAACTTTTATAATTGGTTAAAAGACACGGTTAAGTTTGAACTTAACCGTGTCTTTTTAAAGTTAATTTGAATAAGATAAATTCTTAATAAATCCGTACCATACATATATTACAGTAATTATCGCCAGTAATTCAGTTAGATGAATTAAAATATTCAAAATAGAAAATTCTGTTATTTGATAGTAAATTCCAGTTTTTTGAAATGCTATTGCGCAAATCACTAACGGGAAAGTGAAAGCAGAAAAGCTAGGATAGAATTTCCTTTTTAGTAGATATGGTAATTGAATTAAAACAAATATAAACAATAATATTGTTAGTGGTATTGATATCGCAAGTACCATATTACTTTTTTGTGTAACACCTATCATGTAACTAGCTAGTAAGAGTCCACCAGGTGCTGAAAATACTGTTATAGTAGGATAATCGCCATCATTATAATGTTTATATTTATAAACTCTATAAAGAACAAAAGGTAATAATAATAAATAATTAATATAAGAAAAATAGAAGTAAATTAATCCTAGTGTTTCTAAATTATAATTTATTGCTGTTACTGTCACAACGGCTGGTCCAACGAAGGTGATAAACCAGGTTGGGTAGATATTACTTATATGTCTTTCCTTTATAATAAAATTATAAATTGCATAACATACAACAAAAAAATCTAGAAAGATTCCAATTATCCATACTGGAACACTCAATAGCCCGATATATTTTTTTGAAAATGAAGCAAGTAGCATAATGCTCATAGGATATGTTGCCAGTACTGTCGCTATAACTGGATTTTTCATTTCTTTTTTTAGTTCATCAAATCCTAATGTAAACTTAATAGTTAAAAGTACAATTATTATCAAAGATAATATATTAAATAACAACTGTAGTGAAGAGGAATATGGTTGTAATAAATTTCCTAATGCAACAGAACCAAGTGCAAGCCCTGCGATAGGTGTTGGTAAACTTTTAATAATAGTCATAATAGCTCCTAATAATTTTCTCACCTTTAATTGTATACGATTAAAGATGAAAAATCAATATAAAATCTCATATACATAAAAATGTACATGAGATTTTATAATAAGGTTATTTAGCTAAACCTTCAGAAATTTTATCTAAGTTCCATTTCATCATGCTGTAGTAGCTATCTCCATTTTGTCCTGGTTCAGCGATTGAATCAGTGAAGATTTTTTCGTAAATAGGAATGTTAGTATCTTTTGATACAGTTTGCATTGGACGTTCATCAACACTACTTTCTACGAATAGAGAAGGTACTTTAGTTTTACGTAATTTTTCAACTAGAGTTTTGATTTGATCTGGAGTTCCTTCTTCTTCAGTATTGATTTCCCAAATATAAGCTGAAGGTACATTGTATGCTTTAGAGAAGTATTTGAAGCATCCTTCACTAGTTACAATTGTTTTTTTCTCTTTAGGAATGTTGTTGAATTTTTCTTTAGCTTCTTTATCTAATTTAGAAAGTTTTTCTAAGTAAGTTTTAAGGTTAGCTTCATAGAAATCTTTGTTTTTTGGATCTTTAGCTTCTAATTGTTTAGCAATATTTTTAGCATAAATCATACCATTTTCAAGATTTAACCAAGCATGAGGATCTTCTTTACCTTTTTCGTTTTGTCCTTCAAGGTAAATTACATCAACACCTTCACTAACAGCGTAGTAATCTTTATTTTCTTCTTTTTTAGCATTTTGAACTAATTTTGTAAACCAAGCGTTACCACCAGTTTCTAAGTTAATACCGTTGTAGAAGATAAGATTAGCTTGAGATGTTTTCTTAACATCATCAGGAAGCGGCTCATATTCGTGAGGATCTTGACCAACTGGTACGATACTGTGTAAATCAATTTTATCACCAGCGATATTTTTTGTAATATCAGCGATAATAGAGTTAGTTGCTACTACTTTTAATTTTGTAGCTTCGTTAGAACTAGAACCTTGTTTAGCGCTAGAACAGGCAAAAAGTCCAACGGCTAGAGTAAAAATAAGCGCTAGAAAACTTAATTTTTTAAAACCTAATTTTTTCATATTATAGGCCTCCTTTATTATTTATTTGTAAAAACAAAAATAAAATAGATTTACATAACTAATAATAATCATTATCATTATCAATTAAAACTCCATAATAACTCCTCTAAACAAACTCATTTGGAAGTATTTTATTTTTTATGAGTTTATTTAAAGGGATTATTTATATTTAATTAGATTGATACTATTTTATTATTTGTATATTATTACCAAAATTATATTATTTTTTATGTTTAACAAAGCGTTGTTTTGGAGCAATAAAGAAACTTATTGCGAAAACCACGGCTAGTGTTAAAACTATACTAGATCCTGCAGCGATATTGAATGAATAACCTATAAACAATCCTAATACAGAACAACTTGCTCCGATTGTAGATGATAAAAATATCATAGTTTTTAGGCTATTTGCATAAAGATATGCAGTTGCTGCTGGTGTAATCAACATTGCTACAATTAAAATTGTACCAACACTTTGCATTGCAGTAACAGACACTAGAGTTAATAGTATCATTAGTAAGTAATGATAGAAATTAACTTTCATACCCATTGCTTTTGCTAATAGTTCATCAAATGAAGTTAAAAGTAATTCCTTGAAAAATAGTTTAATAACTAAAAGAACAAAAACTCCAACTCCTATAGTAATATACATATCTACATCTTGTACTGCTAGAATATTACCAAACAAGATATGGAAAAGGTCAGTAGAGCTTTTCGCTACACTAATTAAGATAACTCCTAGAGCTAAGAATGAACTAAATGTTATTCCTATAGCTGTGTCACTTTTAATTATAGAATTACCTTTAATAAATGTTATGATTATTGATGCTAATAGACCGAATACGATAGCACCAATAAAGAAATCTATACCTAATATAAATGATAGGGCCACACCAGGAAGAACTGCATGAGAGATTGCGTCTCCCATTAATGACATTCCTCTAAGAACAATAAAACATCCAACGGCTCCAGCTACGATTCCAATAACAATAGCGGTGATTAAAGCATTTTGTAAAAAATGAAAACTATATAATCCGTCAATAAAATCTTTAATCATTAGTACCACCTCCCATAAAGAATAAGTCGGTACCATATGCTTTTGTTAAATTTTCTCTAGTGAAAGTTTTTTCAGTATCACCATATGCAATAACTTCTTTATTTAGTAATAATACATTATCAAAATAAGAATGAACTTTTCTTAAGTCGTGATGAACAATTAATATTGTATGACCTTTTTCTCGAAGATTCCTTAATGTATTCATTATTATTTCTTCACTAACTGAATCGATACCAACAAATGGTTCGTCTAAAAAGATATATTTTGCTTCTTGAACTAGACAACGAGCAATTAGTACACGTTGAAATTGTCCGCCAGAGAGTTCACTAATTTGTCGATTAGAAAATTGCTCTAAGCCAACAATTTTTAAAGCCTCGTCAACTTTTTGCCAATCAGATTTTTTTAATTTTCTTAGTATACCAAGTTTTGAATATAAGCCTAATGAAACACATTCTCGCACTTTAATTGGAAAATTATAGTCAATATTTATTTTTTGTTCAACATATGCAATATTACCCAAATTATCTTTTGAAATTTTCTCATCTATTCGAGCGCTACCGGTTGAAGGTATAATATTTAATACTGCTTTTATCAAAGTAGATTTACCTGCACCATTAGGACCTATAATCCCTATAATTGCTGGTCCGTTTATTTCTAAATTAATATCAGCAAGGGCAGGTGTCTGGTTGTAGGTAACATTCAAATTTTCTATTTTTATCATATTTTTCCCTTCTTCAATTATTTTATGTATACATTAAAGTTTACCTTAGGAAAGAAAATAAGTCAAGTGAATTTTGTTGTATTCAGAAAAAAAACGTGAGCAAAGCTAAAAAATGATAAAAAAAGGTAGAATTCTAAAGAAAAATAAAAAAACCTACCTTACAAAAAATATTGTAAGGTAGAAATAAGGGAGTAAATATGAAAAGTCTTTATTATAAGCTAGGGAGACTTATAATAAAAGAACATATGAAGTAATATATTAATTACTTCACTTATAAGTATAACAGAAGTATATACAAAAAACAAGAGGAAAATAAAATTTTTTTTGAAATATTGATTTTTTTTTTTGGTAAAATATTAATAAAACTCGATTTATATAAAAAGATTAAAATTTTGATAATAATATACTAATGAATTTGTAGTTTAACTACAATCAATGCTATTATTACAGTAAAAATAATTAATTTTTTATTTACTGTAAAGATGTAAATATCTTGTTTAGATGTTTACATTTTAACTACACTAATTACTCATAAAAAAAAAATTAATGTAATATTAAGTATACGATTATAGAAAAAGTAAACAGAAATATAAAAAAATGTTTATGAAATAAGTTTAAAATAAAAACACCATTTTCAGGCTATAAATTTGTCTTTATGATGGAGTTATTTATACAATTGTATACCTTGAGAATACAAAAAATAAAAAGAAGTTAGTTTTTAAATTCTAACTTCTTTACATTTTTTATTTTACTTCAAATTTTTCACGAACAATTTTAGCTACTTGTTCACAATATTTATCAGTTAACTCATCGCTACTTGCTTCCACCATTACTCGAATTAGGTTTTCTGTTCCAGATGCACGTAACAAGATACGTCCATTACCTTCTAATTCTTTTTCTACTTTTTCACATTCAGCTAGAATTTCTGCATCTTCCATAGCAGTTTTTTTATCTATTACTTTAATATTTACTAATTTTTGTGGATAGATATTAACTTCTGAAGCTAATTCTTCTAGAGATTTTCCAGATGTTTTAATAATGTTAGCAAGTTTAACGGCAGTAAGGATTCCATCACCAGTTGTAGCATAGTTCATTAGAACAATATGTCCTGATTGCTCACCACCAAGAGAGTAATCATTTTTTCTCATTTCTTCAACTACGTATCGATCTCCCACTGCAGTTTTAACAGATTGTAATTCATTTTCTTCTATAGCTTTATAGAAACCAATATTACTCATTACTGTAGAAACAACCATGTTATCTTTTAGTTCACCTTGTTCTTTAAGGTGTTTTGCAAGAATAAACATAATTTTATCACCATCAACAATATTGCCTTTAGCATCAACTGCTAAAACTCTGTCGCCATCACCGTCAAAGGCAAATCCTACATCAACGTTATTTTCTTTTACGAATTCAGAAATTGTTTCGATTTTTGTAGAACCTACGTTATCGTTAATATTGGTACCGTTTGGTTGGCAACCAATAGTTTCTATATCTGCTTCTAAATCTCCAAAAATGAATGGTGCAACACCAGTTGTTGCTCCATTTGCACAATCTAATGCGATTTTAATTTCTGATAAGTCTCCAGTGATAGATTGTTTAATATGTTGAATATATTTTTGAGTTAATTCATTACCACCGTATACTTTTCCAATTTTTTCGAAACTAGCGTTTTTAATTTGTTCAGAATTATCAATTAATGATTCGATTTCTAATTCTTGTTCATCTGTAAGTTTGAATCCATCAGGACCAAAAATTTTAATTCCATTATCTTGATAAGGATTGTGTGAAGCAGAAATCATAATTCCACTATCTGTTTCAATTGTCTTTGTTAAATAAGCAATTGCAGGAGTAGGTATAGTACCAACTGTCATTACGTTGACACCTGTACTAGTAAGCCCTGCTGTTAGCGCGTGTTCAATCATGTCACATGAAATTCTAGTATCTCTACCAATTACTACTCTTGGATGTTCTTTTTTTTCAGTAAGTAATTTACCTAGAGCTTTACCTACTTTAAAACTCAGATCGGCTGTTAGTGATTCTCCTGCGATACCACGAATACCGTCAGTTCCAAAATATTTTCTCATAAAAAAATGACTCCTTGTTTTATAATCTATATGAATATTACTATATAAAAGGAAATAAGTCAAGGTTTAGGAGATAATAGAAGGGTATGAAAGCATTATATTGATTAATTATTTATGTTTTATCGTTAATGAATAAAATTTGGGAACTGTAAATTTGAATAAAAAATTGAGGAATGATTAACAAAATCATTCCTCAGATTAGTTTATTTATTTAATTTTTCAATATCGTCAAGTACTTTTTTTGCTTCATCTTTATTATTTTTAAAATAAACATGTTTATTGTATATTATTGCACTTATAGAAATCATGTGAGCCGAAACAGGTGCTGCTAAGAATAAAAATGCTATGGCTAATAAGAATTTATATTCAAATACATTTAGATAACGATAGAAGTATATAAATCCAGCTATAAGTATTAATTCTACAGCGAAAGATCCTGTAACTCCTGCGGCATGTATTTTGGTTATTTCATCAGGTAATCTAATAAATCCTATTACTGTTGACAGCATTGCTATTACTGCGATTAAAATTAGAAGTATAATAATAATGTCTAAAATACTATTTAGTATCATCACTAAAGACCTCCTTTTTAGCTAAGAATCTAGCAGTAACAACTGTACCTACTAAACATATAATAGCTATGATAAGTATAAGTGAAATATAAGAAAAAGTTTTATAGTACATACTAACTAAAACTATTAAGCACATCAGCGGCATAGCAAGTAAATCACTAGCTATTAATTTATCAAATATGCTCGGTTTTTTAACGATATAAATTAATAAGAAAAATATCATGGCAATACTAGCGAATATACCTAGTAAAATTGAATAGTCTAATACTTTATCCATTTAAATCAACCTCCAGTATTGCTTTTTCAAAACTATTTTTAATACCTTCAATCTCACCAGGAATATCATCAGTATCGAGGCAATGAATATGAAGTGTTTTATTATCATGACCAACATTAACTGTAAGTGTACCTGGTGTTAAAGTTATCATATTGGCAAGTAATGTAATTTGCCAGTTTTTCGTTACTTCTAAAGGATATTCAAAAATAACAGGGTTAACATCTAGATCTTTTTTGAACATTAATTTTAGTACATTTATATCAGCTTTTAATAATTCAAACAAGAACATTAAGATTAATTTTATCCATTTATAAACATAAATGTAATAAAGTTGATCTCCTAGAATGTTTTTTGCAAATGTATTTCTAAAGATAAATAGTAGTACCATACCCCAGAAAAATCCTACTGCAAAATATTCAGAATTATAGTTACCTGAAAAGAACATCCATACTACACCGACTAATATATTAATTAAAAATTGTAGTGCCATAATTATGCTCCTTTCTTAAGTACTAAGTCAATATAGTGTTGAGGATTTAGTACCATTTGTATACCTTTATCGAAGAAACCATCTAATAGATTAGTACTTACTCCGATAATAAGTGCTATTGCTACGATAGCTATAAGTGGAATTTGAACACCTTTTGGAAGAGGTTTTAAAATTAAATTCTTATTAATATTATCGTAGAATACATTTAAGAATATTCTAATTAAAGAGTAAAATACAACTAATCCAGATAATGCTACTAAAATAGCAATAAATGTATTATTATTTGTAACTAAACCTTTAATTATTAGGGCTTTACCATAGAATCCACTGAATGGTGGAACTCCTGCTAATGACAGAACTATAATAAAATATGTCCAACCAAGAAGAGGATATTTATTGATTAATCCACATTTTTGGAGATATTTGACCCCACTAACATAAATTATTAATCCAACAACTATGAATAATGCAGCTTTTAGTAATATGTCATTTACTGCATAGAATAAAGCACCTTTAACACCGAAAGTATTCAGTGTTGCAGTTCCACATACCATAACTCCAAGAGAAATTACGATATTAAAAATTACTATTTGTTTTAAATCTTTTTGATAGATAGCTCCGATACAACCTGCTATGATTGAGATTGCTCCAAGTATTAATATGTAAGACTTGATGAAGTTTGATTCATAATAGAATAATCCATACGTTCTAATTATTGAGTATAGACCAACTTTTGTTAGCAATGCTCCAAAGATTATTGAGATTGCAATTGGTGGTGCTGCGTATGATCTATTCATCCATGTGAATAGTGGGAATAGAGCACCCTTCATACAGAATACAAATATCATTACAGCTCCAACAAGGTATAATCCACGACGATCACTCATTGATGAGATTGTTTGAGATATGTATGCCATATTTAAGCTACCAACAATTGTATAAAGATATCCAATACTAATAACAAATAAGCTACCAGCAAAGACATTCATTAATACATAACTAATAGAAGATTTAAGTTGTTCTTTATTAATTCCCACTAACAGTAGTAGGTAAGATGACATAAGTAAGATTTCATAGAAAACGAAAAGGTTAAATATATCACCTGTAGTGAAAGCACCGTTTATTCCAACCATAATTAATAAAAATCCTGGATAGAAGAAACTAAGTTCTCGAATTTTATCAATTGTTTTAAATGAATATATCAATGTTGCAAGAAAAACAACTGAAGATGTTGTAACTAGAATACTATTAAGTCCGTCTAATGTTAAAGTAATACCAAATGGACTAGCCCAGTTCCCCATTTCTAATATCAGTATTTGATGTTTATTTACCATATAGATATTGAATATAGAAAATGCTAAGACTAGTAATGTAGCGAATGTTGTTAATAATCGTTGCATTGCTATTCTTTTTCTAAACAATACTGTTATTGCTGCGAATAGAAGGGGGATAAATATTGGTATAACAGGTAAATTACTATGCATTATTTCTTTCCTCCTTCATATTTTCTACATCTTCAAGATCAATTACATTATCGCTTCCTTTTAATTTGTAGTTAGCAATGTAGATTGAAATTAAAAGACAAGTTACTGCGAATCCGATAACGATGGCAGTAAGAATAAGTGCTGCTGGAATAGGATCTATATAATTCTTTCCTAATTCTGAAATAATAGGAATGTCTCCATCATATAAACCTCCTGCGATAAGTATAATAAGGTTAGCAGCATGTCCAAAAAGACCAACACCAATTATTACTCGCATCATACTCTTAGAAAGCATAAGGTAAACACCAAAACCAACAAGAATACCACACAAGATAATCATATAAAATTCCATTATTTACCATCCTTTCCGAAAGCTAAAATTACCGACATAAGAACTCCAACAACTACAAAATACACACCTAGATCGAATATTGCAGCTGTATGTAATTCCATTTCTCCCATTATTGGAACGTGAATGTGAGTGAAATGATGTTTGAAGAAATTCTTTCCGACTACAACGCCACTAAATGCGGTTCCTATAGAGAAAAGTAATCCAATTGCAGTTACGTAAACGTAATTGATAGGGAGAAGTTTATTGACTCTATCAATTCCATATGTAAACATTGCAAGAGCCAATGCCATTGTACAAAGGAGTCCTCCGACGAAACCACCACCAGGTAGGAAGTGACCACCAAAGTACAAACTAAGAGAAAGTAAAAATATACATCCTGAAATAATAGCAGATAATGATTTTAAGATTACGTCATTAGTTTTCATCTTTTGGTCCTCCTCGTTTAATTATTTTAAACATAGCATAGATAATTAATGCTACCATTGTCATAACGGTGATTTCAAACAGGGTATCAAATCCCCTAAAATCTACAATAATAACATTTACTATGTTTCCACCACCAGATGCGACAACATTATCGAAATAAAATTGACTAATTTCTGATGGATTTTTATATGCATATGCTACTAATCCTACAATTGTAAAACTAATACCAGTTAGTGTTGCAATTATTGCATTAGTAAATTTAAAACTTTGTTTTTCTACTTGTTTTGTTTTATCAGTTAATAGGATAAATGCTATTAAGAAAATAATAGTAGAAATTGATTCAATTACAAATTGTGTCATTGCTAAGTCAGGTGCTCTAAATGTAACATATAGTGCAGTCATCATAAATCCAATTCCAGAAGAAAGGATAATAAGTACTAGCCTATTATACACTGTAGTTAGAGCGACACAGCACACGACAATACATAGTCCTATGAAAATATTCATATAGTGAATTGTAGAAAAATTATTGATTAACATAGGTCTTCCAATTGCAAAGTAACCACCTATAATTGTTACTGATAACACTACAAAGATATAACTCATATTTCTTCTAAGTTGGTTTGTAACAAATGTATCATGAAGTGTACCACTTACTTTGTGTAGTAAGTTACCTAAGTTATTATATGCACCATGAATAGATATAATAGTAGGGTTTATACTATAGATTCCATTTCTACCTGCAAATAATTTGTAAATTACAAAACTTGCAATGATAACAATAATAGAAGTTAGAAGTTCTATTGAGAAGAAACTATCATGATGAACGTGAGATATTACTTCGTTATTAGTTGTTTTTACAGCTAGTGCAGCTTGTTGTGCTGGAATAACTATGTAATCTTTTATGAATGTGTTAATAATTACGAAGACTACAAGTATTATTGGTGATATGAAGATACCATTACTTGGAAGATGTAATTTCTTATTCCCCATTATAGAATTATCGAATTTACCTAAGAATGGTTTGAATGCTAATATTAATGAATAAATAGCAGTTCCTAAAGCTCCAATAACCACAGCTATTACAATAACTATATATAGCATGCTTGATTGTGTTAATCCATAAACTACTGTTAAGAAGTATTCTTTTGAGTAGAATCCACTTAAAGGTGGAATCCCTGCCATAGAGAACCCAGCAATAATACTTAATATAAAGCTAAGTGGCATATATCTTCTGATACCACGAAGTTTTTCAACATCACGTGAATGGAATGAATGATCGATAATACCAGTAATCATAAATAAACTTGCTTTAAATGCTGCATGGTTAATAATATGGAAACATACCGCATAAAATGCGAATGTATAAACGTAGTGGTTATCGTTGTATAGACCAAGGTTAGCTATACCTATCATAAGAGTCATCATACCAAGTTGACTAATAGTTGAATATGCAAGAATTCCTTTTAAATCTTTTAGGAATATTGCAGAAATAGAACCTATTAACATAGTAATAGTCCCAAAAATGATAAGGATATTACCAAATGAAGAAGTAAATGAGAATACAATTCCAATTCTTAATAATAGATAGATTCCAGCTTTAACCATTGTAGCTGAGTGTAGATAACTACTGATTGGTGTAGGTGCAGCCATTGCATCGGGTAACCAAATATGGAATGGAAACTGTGCTGATTTTGTAAATGCACCGAATATTATAAGAATCATCGCCACTACATATTTATTGTTGTATCCATGATTTTTAGTGAATTCAATAATCTCACTAATGTTAAAACTTCCCGTAATATTATTTAAAACGAAAATTCCCGCTAGCATTAGGACTCCACCAAAGACAGTGATAATCAATGATTTTAGAGCTCCTTTTCTAGATGTATCATTTTCGTGCCAGTAACTAATTAATAGGAAAGAAGAAACAGATGTCATCTCCCAGAACATATACATACTAAGCATGTTGTCAGACAAAACGACACCTAACATGGCAGACATAAATATTAGTAAAAATATGTAAAATTTATGTAATTTTTCATCTGTAATACTCATATAGTAACATGAATAAAGTATTACTAGAGTACCGATTCCTGTAATTAGTAATGAGAATAGAAGTGATAAACCATCAAGATTTAGGTTGATATCAAGTCCTACGTTAGAAACAAAGGCTAGTTTCTTATAGATTGTTCCACCTGAATAGATATACTTAAGATTTGAAATAAAATATCCAAACAGTACTAATGGTACAACTATAACAAATTTTCCAGTATGGATGGTTTTGAAGTTTTTCCTTAAGAAAGGTACGAAAAACATCGCAATTACTGGTAAAAAGACAGCTAATTGTAACATAAAAAAACCTCTTTCTAATTTATTTTTTTTATAACACTAATTATATAACAAAATAGCTTAAAATACTATTGATATTCAACTTTTATATAATTATTTTTCAATAAAAAATGGTGGATAATATAAAGGAATATTATAAAAAGTTATGAAAACGATATAATAAAGTATTAATTAGTTTCTAAAAATAACTAATATAATTTTATTATTTTGAATCTTAAAATATAGTGTAGATGAATAATGTTGCTTAAAATATGACTTGTAACGATAAAATAAACTTATTATTTTCAGAATATTTAATAGAAAATATAGATAATTATTTTTTTAATATCTCTTGTTTAAGGTGAGAAAAAAAGGTATAATAAAGTTATTAATATATTTACAGGGGGACTAATTGATGTCACATAAACAAACACCACATATTAAACCAAATGGAGTAGAAATCGCTGAAACGATTCTTTTACCAGGGGATCCTTTAAGAGCGAAATTCATTGCAGAAACATTTTTAGAAGATGCAGTTTGTTTTAATGAAGTGCGTGGTATGCTAGGATATACTGGAACATATAAAGGTAAAAAGATTTCTGTAATGGGAACAGGTATGGGACCAGCTAGTATCGGTATTTATTCTTATGAATTAATTCACACTTTTGGAGTTAAGAATTTAATTAGAATTGGAACATGTGGAGCACTACAACCAGAAGTAAAATTATATGATGTAATTTTAGGAATGGGTTCTTCAACAAACTCGAACTACATGCACCAATATAACATTCCAGGAAACTACAGTTTAACTGCTTCATTTGATTTATTATTAAAAGCTTACAACAGAGCACAAGAAATGGGTCAAGATGTACACGTTGGGAATATTTTATGTAGTGAAATTTTCTATAATGCTGATGAAAAAGCTATGGAAAACTGGATTAAAATGGGAGTATTAGCTGTAGAAATGGAAAGTACAGCACTTTATGCAAATGCTACAGCAGCTGGAGTTAATGCTTTAACAATTCTAACAGTTAGTGATTCATTAGTAACTGGTGAAGAAACTACTCCAGAAGAAAGACAAACGGCATTTACGAAAATGATGGAAATTGCTTTAGGTTTAGCATAAAATTAAGATTTTAGAGGTAATATTATATGAGTAACTATCAAGAATTATATGAAAAATGGTTAAATAGCTCAGCTCTAACTGAAGAAGAAAAACTTCAACTAAAAAATGTAGCTGATGACGAAGTTGAAAAAGAAGATAGATTTTATAAAGAATTAGAATTCGGAACTGCAGGATTACGTGGTAAAGTAGGAATGGGTTCTAATAGAATGAATAGATTCATTATCGCTCGTGCTACAAAAGCACTAGCACAAACTATTATCGACAATGGATTACAAGAAAAAGGTATTGCTATTGCTCACGATCCACGTCTTTTCTCAAAAGAATTTGCTAAATTAGCAGCGTTAGTAATGGCTAGTAATGGAGTTAAAGCATATTTATTTGAGGACTTACGTCCAACTCCAGAATTATCATTTGCAGTTCGTTATTTAGGAACAGCTAGTGGTATTAACATTACAGCAAGTCACAATCCTAAAGAATACAATGGATATAAAGTTTATTGGCAAGAAGGATCTCAAATTAAATCTGACATAAGTGATAAAGTTTTAGAGTATATTAACTCAATGGATATCTTCGATAACTATGTTACTTTAACAGAGGAAGAAGCTAAAGAAAAAGGATTATTAGTATATATTGGAGAAGAAATTGATGAAGAATTCTATAAAGAATCTTTAAATTGTGCTATTAACGATGAAAATATTGATAAAGATATTTCTGTAGTATATACACCACTTAACGGTGCAGGATATAAGGCTGTAACAACAGTTCTTGCACGTCGTGGATTCAAAAATGTTCATGTTGTTGAAGAACAAAAAGATCCTGATGGAACATTCCCAACAATTGAATATCCAAACCCAGAGGATACTGCAGCATTCGAATACGGTGAAAAATTAGCTAAAGAAGTTAATGCTGATGTAATTATTGCAACTGACCCTGACTGTGACCGTCTTGCTGTAGAAGTAATTCATAATGGAGAAGTAGTTTCTCTTAACGGTAACCAAGCTGGTGCAGTATTAGTTCAATATGTAATTGAAAATCTTGCAAAACAAAACAAACTACCAGAAAACCCAGTATTAGTTAAATCTATCGTAACATCTAAAATGGTAGAACCATTATGTAAAGAATACGGAGTAGAAGTAATTGATGTTCTTACTGGATTTAAAAACATCTGTGCATTACCAAATGAATGGGATATTACAGGTGAGAAAAACTATGTAATGGGATATGAAGAAAGTAT
>CAUUCZ010000025.1:0-16344 GCA_963543895.1 uncultured Gemella sp.
TTAAAGCTAATCGTTGGAATGGATTACTTGCTCAAGGTTTGGGGACGTCTATGTTACAAGTTCCTAATATTATGAGAAAACCAGTAATTTGGATTCCGCCGATAGTAGCAAGTGCTATCTTAGGCCCTATAGCAACTATTATTTTTAGAATGGAAAATAATCCTGCTGGAGGAGGAATGGGAACATCAGGACTAGTGGGGCAACTTATGACCTGGCAAACAATGTCATCTCATACAGCTCATTCAGTGTTGTTAGTAGAGATATTGTTACTACATTTTCTATTACCTGCAATTATTTCATATGGGGTATATTACTATATGGAGAAAAAAGGTTTTGTAAAAGCAGAAGATTATAAATTAGATTTATAAAAATTTAAGAACTAGCTATAGAAAAATATAGTTAGTTCTTTTTTTACGTTTATAGGGAGTGAGTAAAAAATCGTGATTTTGGAGAAATGAGATTTTGTGGATTTTGTTAAGATACTCCCATGTATATGGCATTAAAATGGCATTGAAAATAAAAAAAAGAAGCCCCGTTACTGATGTAATAGGGCTTTTAAGCTTCTTCTTATTAACGTACTTCTTTAATACGAGCAGCTTTACCACGTAAGTTACGTAGGTAGTATAATTTAGCACGTCTAACTTTACCTTTACGTACAACTTCAATTTTTTCAACTTTTGGAGTGTGAACAGGGAATGTTCTTTCAACACCAACACCGTTTGAAATTTTACGTACAGTATAAGTAGCAGAGATTCCTCCACCACGACGTTTGATAACTACTCCTTCGAATTGTTGGATACGCTCACGTCCACCTTCAACGATACGAACGTGTACTCTTACTGTATCCCCAGCTTTAAATTCAGGAATGTCTGATCTTAATTGCGATTTAGTGATCGCTTCAATGATTTTGCTCATTATTCTTTCTCCTTTTTTTACAAAATGTTCATTACTAATGCTTGATTAACAGAGGAACATCGTAATTTAATGTTTTCACATCTCGACTATTATAACATTATTTCAAGTAAATATCAATAGAAAACTTAATAAAATTTATTATAAAAGAGCTTTTTCCCAAGTTTCTTCTTTGAATCCAAGAAGTAGGATATCGTTCTTTAAATCAAATGCTAAAGGGCGTTTAATTAACATACCATTTTCATGAAGTAATGTTAAAGCCTCATCTAGAGATAGTGTTTCTAATTTGTCTTTTAATCCAAGCTCTTTATAAACAAGACCGCTAGTGTTAAATAATTTCTTTAAGGGTAGATCGAATGTCTTAATAATCTTTTTAAATTCTGCTACTGTTGGTGTTTTTTCTTTAACATTGAAATATGTTGCTTCAATATTGTTGTCTGTTAAAAGTTTTTTTGCTTTTCTACATGTCGAGCATGTCGGGTATTCGTAAATAGTTAGCATATAATCTCCTCAATAATTTTTTATAAAATCTAATAATTATTGATATTATAATATTTATTTTTATTAGTGTAAAGAAATCTGTTTAGGATTTAGCGTATATGAAAAGCGTTTAGATTAATTCAATAAATAAGATGTGATATAATTAAGTTATAGAAATAAAGGAGAAATACTATGCAAAAAATAATTGTAAAAGATGTTTCTAAAATATATGGAGAAAATAGTAATAAAGTTATAGCGAATGATGCCATTAGTTTTGATATTAATGAAGGGGAATTTGTTGTAATTTTAGGTCCAAGTGGAGCTGGGAAGAGTACATTACTTAATATTATAGGTGGAATGGATAATGCTAGTAAAGGATCAATTAATGTTTTTGGAAAAGAGATTGTTGGCTTAAGTGAAGCGGAATTAACTAGATATAGAAGAGAAGATATAGGTTTCGTTTTTCAATTCTATAATTTGATTCCAAACCTAACAGTTTTAGAAAATGTAGAATTAGCTGGACAAATTGTAAAACAACCGAAAAAAGCAACAGATATTTTAAAATTAGTAGGATTAGAACATAGAATGGATAATTTTCCTTCACAAATCTCTGGTGGAGAACAACAGCGTGTTGCTATAGCGAGGGCAATAGCTAAAAATCCAAAACTATTACTTTGTGATGAACCAACTGGAGCGTTAGATTATAAAACGGGAAAAAATATCTTAAACATCCTAAAAGACTATAGTGTGGATGAGAAAAAAACTGTAGTTATTATAACTCACAATAGCTCTATAGCTGAAGCTGCAGACAAGGTAATAGAAATTTACGATGCTAAGGTGAAAAAAGTAACACAAAATACTAATCCTAAAAGTATTGATGAAATAGAGTGGTAGTGTTATGAAAGCAATAAATAGAGATATATTAAGAGAAATATCAAAAACAAAGTCGAAGTTTATATCGATAATGATAATAATGTTTCTGGGAGTTTTTATCTTTGTAGGTCTAAAAGAAACTTCACCTGCTATGGTGAATACCTATAATAAGTACATAGAACGCCATAAGATGTATGATCTAAGAGTAAGTCATAATTTTGGTATCAGTGAAGAAGATATGAAAATTATAAATGCTCTAGATAATGTTGATTTAAGTGAGAGTTATTTTATAAAAAAACTCCAGATAACTAATAGTAATGAGTTTGTAAATATTGAATCTTTACCTGAAAAATTAGTTTTACCTAAGTTAACTGAAGGTGCTTTACCTAATGATGACAGAGAAATAGCTTTAGTTGAATCACTGCAAGGTAGTTATAAAATTGGAGACGAGATTTCTTTTATTTCAGATAAGAGTGAAAGTAATACTTTAAAACAATATAACTTTAAGGTAGTTGGTTTTGTTCAAGGAGCAGATCATATAGAGGTATCTAATAATAATCTAGCTAATAAGGACTATTTTGGGTATGTAAAAAGAGATGTTTTTAAATTTGAAAATGTTAGTGGAGTAAATATAAAACTTAAAGATATTAACTATAAATATAGTGATAAAGATTATATTACGGAAGTTAATAAGACTAGAGATAGCCTGATAGAAAAATTAAAAACTCAGCAAAAAATTGACGAAAAAAATTATTTAGAAAAAAATTATAAAAAATTAAACGAAAATGAAAAAGTAATAAATCAAGCACAAGAACAACTTAATAGTGTTAAAGAAAAACTTAAATTATTAAAAAATGTTGATAGCAAGAGTTACAATGAACAAGTAGAAAAATTGAACAAAGCTCAAAAAGAGATTGATGATAATAAAAAGCAACTAAATATTGGGAAAGCTAGTCTTTCAGAAGAAAGTTATCCTAGATTCTCGGTAGAAAATATTAGAGGTTTAAAAAATTATGCTCAATTTATAGATTCTGCGAGTAGTTTAACCTTTGTAGCTAATGTTTTTTCAATATTCTTATTCGTTGTATCGATTTTAGTTTCACTAACAACTTTAACTAGAATGATAGATGAAAATAGGATAAACATCGGTACCCTTAAATCACTAGGATACAGTAATTATCAAATTTCTAAAAAATATTTTGTATATGGTGGATTATCTACCTTGATAGGTACGGTATTAGGTATTATTGGAGCATATTTGGTGATTGTGCCGATAATATATAATTCTTATGCAAGGTTCTTTACTTTTAATACACCGGAGATCGTATACACTCCAAGTATACTTATCGCAGCTTTTATAATTTCATTAGGATGTATAAGTTTAGCGATTTATATACCGCTTAGAAAAAACTTAAGAGAAAAGAGCGCGTACTTGTTGCGTCCTAAGGCTCCGAGTGGAGGAAGTAGAATATTTTTAGAAAAAATATCATTTATTTGGTCAAGACTTAGCTTCTTAAGGAAGGTAACCTTTAGAAATATTTTCCGTTATAAAATTAGAATGTTAATGACGATATTTGGGGTTGCAGGATGTCTGACTCTTATGTTTATAGGTTTTGGTATTCGTTATGGAGTAATAAATATTTCTAATGAACAATTCAAAGTTATTAATAAGGTTGATATTGCAGCTACTTATAATCCTTATATAGATAATGAAAGTGTAGAAAAACTTCAAAAAGAGATTGATAATAATAAGAATATTAAAGCTAGTACCAAAATAAATATTCAACTTGCTACCTTCGAGAGTAATAATGAAATTGTTGATTCTGCACAACTGATAACTGTAAATAAAGATGATTATAAAGATTATATTACATTAACTGATAATGATGATAAAGGAATCAACCTGCCAGGTGACGGAGCTGTAGTTAGTGAAAAACTCGCATATTTACACAAATTGAATATTGGAGATAGTTTTAATGTAATTGTAAATAATAAAGAATACACACTTACCGTTGGTGAAATTAATAAGAATTACTTTGGACATACAATTTATATAAATAAAGATTATTATGAATCAGTATTCAAAAAACAATATAAGAATAATACATTTTTAATGCAAACTACAGGTGGTAAGGAAACTGTTGAAAGTGTAGTAAGTAATTTAAATAATAATAGCGATATAGTAAATATAAGTGATAATTCTAAAATACAAGAAATACTTGATAATTTTATTAAAGGGATAGATATTATAGTGGCAGTCATGGTGATCTGTTCAGTTACACTAGCGCTTGTAGTATTATATAATTTAATAAATGTCAATGTATCTGAGCGTATTAGAGAACTATCAACGATAAAAGTTCTTGGTTTTTATCCAAGTGAAGTAACTATTTATGTATTTAGAGAAATCTTTTACTTAAGTGGAGTAGGTATTATTTTAGGTAATTATCTAGGCTATAAAATGTATTTGAAAATAATACTAGAACTCGCGGGTAGAGATATGATGTTTAGTAGTAAAGTGCCTTTAGTAGTTTATTTATTAGCATCGGGTATAACAATATTGATTACTATAATCGTAATGATAGTAATGCATAAAAAACTAAAAAAAGTAAACATGGTAGAAGCTCTTAAGGCAATAGAGTAGAATAGGAGAAAAAATGGCAATTATAATAAATGATGAGGCAAAAAAATTATTAAAAGATAAAAATAAAAACTATATATTAGTATCACTATTTCAACAAGCTTGTTGAGGTGGCGGTGTAAATAAAGTTATCGGGGTTTCGATAGCAAGCAAATTCGATAAAGAATTATATTCAAAATATGTAGTTGATGGAATTGATGTTTATATTGACTATAGATTAAATATAGGAGAAAATGTAGAAATAGGTGTAGAAAAATTCCTATTTATGAAATATTTTAACCAGGTAGGGATCACCGCTTTATAAATAAAAAAACAACTAGAGATGAAAAGTATCATTTCTAGTTGTTTTGTTTATTAGTTAGAAGATGCAATAAGCTCTTCTTCTTTTTTATGTTTATCGTTGTAGATTTTTTTCATAATACCGATAACGATTGATAGCGCGAATAAACACATTAATCCGATGAATAGGTTTCTAACCCCACCAGAAAGAGTTCCACCAACGTATGAGTAAACTATTGTTGCTGGTAATTGTCCAACACCAGTAGCTATAAAAAATCTCCAGAAACTCATATTAGTAAGACCGGCAGCGTAACTAACGAAGTCGAAAGATACGAACGGTAATAACCTACAAATAAGAATAGCTTTGTCTCCGTAGCGTTCGAAGAATACGTCAATACTTGCCATTGCCCCTTTACTTGTAAGTTTTTCTACTACATCTCGCCCTAATCCGCGAGCAATATAGAAACATACCGCAGCCCCTATCATTGCAGTTGACCAAGATAATACAGCCCCTAGAACCCAACCAAAGATAGCAGCATTAGATAGTGTGATTAAGAATGCTGGAATTGGTGCAGCGATTGATTGAAGTACCATTAATACTCCAGAAACAACTGCAGCCCAAGCTCCCCATCCACGTAGATATTCAATTACCGCATTTGTATCGAATTGAGATAGAGTTGCGAATGCTGTATTAATACCAGTTTTAAAACTAGGTACTGTAAAGTAAATTGCGAAGAAAATTGCAAAGCAAGCAAGTGTAATGTATCTTACTTTTTTACGTTGTGCTTTTAATTTTTTCTCTTCTTCAGGATCAACTTCTCTTAAGTCACTAAGTTTTACTTCTTTTTCTTTTAATGCTTTAAGTTCTTCTTTAGTATATACTTTTTGGTATTTAGAAAGTGTTAAAATAATATAAAGATTTATTAAGTTAACGATAATAACACCAACTATAAATGGAATCTTAATCTGGTTAAGTGAACTAGCATGTAGCACTTCACGAGCTATATATAGTAAAGTTTTTGTTTTACCTGAAAAAATAGCCATTAGAAGTATAATTGCTTCTATAATGAAAAATGTATATTTACGATTTATACGTTTAAAATATAATCCTGTCATTATACCGTAAACAGTCCAAACGAATATCACAAGACTTTGGTCAGCTAACATTTCAAACTGTGTAAAGAAGAACAGTAAAAATGCGAAGAAATAACCAACAGCGATACCAACACTTGTGAAATAGAATAATAATCTTAAGCGTTTCATTAAATCTCTCCTTGTGATTAGCTATTATTTTTTAATGCTATAAATAACAGCTGCATATGTTCCATCTTCAGGTAGGATATTTTCGTTACCAGTGAACTTAACTTCTTTACGAGTTTCAACAGCTCCATAAGTGTAAGTAGTATTTGAGATAATACCAACAGGGCAGCTATCTAAACAAGATAAACATCCTGTATTTTTATCAATAGCACGCTCTAAGTTACCGCCGAAGCGGAAATCGATTTGTTTTCCATTACTGTCTTTTACTACTTCGTTGATATCATATTTTTTATCAGCACCGTTCCAAGTAATTTCAGCTTTAATTGGAGTTCCTTCTACATGAGTAGTAGTCGCATTGTTTGGATTCATGTTATTTCCAGGTTTTGCGCCAATCTCAATTAGAGCGTTGTAGAATTCTTCTGGTTTAGCAAATGCTGTGAAGATAGATTTAGCACCGTTTGTACCACTTTGTTCTACTGAGTTATGTCTTGTAGCTTCATCGAAGTATTTACCATTAATTTTTGTAAGAACAGTAATAGTACCAGCTTCTTTATCTACTTTTATTGGTTTATCTAGTGATACACCGGCAACATAGTCAGCTGGTTGATTTGAATTTTGTGAAGTTGAATTAGATGAACTACTGCATCCAACAGCAGTAAATGCTAATCCAGCAGCCATAAGGACTGATAATATTTTTTTTGGTTTCATGTAATGAAGCCCCCTTATTAATAAATTTCTTATATAATTGTATTATAACATTTATATAAAAAGGTAACAATAATCTATATAAAATATTATGTAAATTTAATTAATAGTAAAGCAAAAGTACTTTTAATCAATGGAAAATATTATTGTATTTTAAATGTACAATATGTACAAAAATAATAAAACAGAAATATATAATGAGTAAATAATTTATTATAAATTGTATATTCTAGATTATAAGACTTTTGAACAACTAAGAAGTGATTTATCGATAATTATTATCGATTATAATAAACAGTTCTTGATATAGAAATGAGTATCATAATTATTAGCTAAATAATCGGAAATATGGTATAATAGTTCAGTTATAAACGAAAATTATAAGAAATTTATGAAAAAAAGTAAAAAACTGGAGAAAGGAGAAAAAATGTTAATTCAATTAAATAATGTAACGAAGAATTTCGTTGTCAATGAAATTTTTTCAAATGTTAAACTAGAAATTAATGATAAGGACCGTGTTGCAATAGTAGGTAGAAATGGAGCTGGAAAGAGTACATTATTAAAAATTATTTCAGGTGCTATTAGTTTCGATAGTGGGGAAAGAACTATTTCTAGAAATACAACGGTAGGATATTTATCTCAAGAATTTATCGTAAGAGAAGATTTATCAATTTATGAAGAGATGATTACATGTTTTGATGAAATTATTACGTTAGAAGCAGAATTAGAAAAACTTTCATTTGAGCTAACGTCGGAAAATATCGAAAATGATCCAACTCTACTTAATAAATTCGATAGACTACAAAATGAAGTGTTAACACATAAAGACTATCATTATAAGAGTAAGATAGAGAGTGTATTATATGGATTAGATTTCACAAAAGAAGTTTTCGATAAGAAAATCAGTACTTTCTCTGGTGGAGAGAAGACAAGATTATCTATGGCTAAACTATTGTTAAGTGAGCCTGATTTATTAGTTTTAGATGAACCTACCAACCACCTTGATATGGAAAATGTAGCATGGTTAGAAAATTACCTTTCATCATACAATGGTGCAATAGTTATAGTCAGTCACGATAGATACTTTTTAGATAAAGTTGTAAATGTTGTATATAACTTAGAATTTGGTAAACTTAAAAAGTATGTAGGTAACTATTCGAAATTCTTAGTACAATATGAAGAAGATTACGAAAAACAATTAAAAGAATACACTAGTCAGCAAAAAGATATAAAAAAATTAGAAGAATTTGTTCAGAAGAATATAGCAAGAGCATCTACTAGTAAGATGGCTAAAAGTCGTCAAAAAGTATTAGACAAGATGGACCTTATCGACAATCCGAAAAAAGATGATAAGGCGGCAGGTATAGAGTTCTTAATTAAAGAACAAAGTGGTCGTGATGTTCTAACGATTAGTGATTTACAAGTAGGTTATAATGGAATTAAAGTAGGGCAGAGTTATAATCTTTCGGTGTATAAAGGTGACAGAATAGCTGTTGTCGGAAGAAATGGTATAGGAAAATCTACTTTAATAAAAACTATAGCTAAGAGACAAAAAGAAATTTTTGGTTCTGTTCAATATGGAAGTAAAGTGTCATTAGGATACTATGATCAAAAACAAGCGGAGTTTGAATCTTCGAAAACAATATTAAATGAATTGTGGGATGAGTATCCTCTAATGAAGGAAGCGGAAGTAAGAACAGTGCTTGGTAGATTCTTATTTAGAGGTGATGATGTTCTTAAAATAGTAAGAGATCTTTCTGGTGGAGAAAAAGCAAGATTGCAACTTGCAAAACTGATGTTGGAGAAAAACAATCTCCTTATATTAGATGAGCCGACTAACCACCTTGATATTACTAGTAAACAGGTATTAGAAGAAGCTCTTAAAAATTACGAAGGAACTATTCTTTTTGTCAGTCACGATAGGTACTTCATTAATAAGATAGCCAATAAAGTACTAGATATTACTGATAATGGTCATAATATGTACTTAGGAAATTATGATTACTATTTAGAAAAAAGAGAACAAGAGAGAATAGCTCAACAACTAACTAAACAAAATGAAGAAGTAGTTGTTGAAAAAGAAGCAAATAACTATATACTAGATAAAGAAGCGAAAAGACGTGTTCGAAAATTAGAGAGAACTCGTGATGAGCTGATGAATAAAATTGAAACTTTAGAAGAAGAAATACAAGTTGTAAATAATGAACTTGCCAAAGAGGAAGTATATACTGATATGATAAAAACTCAAGAATTTAATGAGCAGTTAAAACAACTATCTTCTGAATTAGAAGAGTTAAATGATTCTTGGTTAGAAATTGAAGAGGAATTAGAGAGTATTAATGGATAGTAAAATTAAAATAACGACTTATGTTGATTCTGAAAAAATACATGAGGAATCTTGTGTAGGAAGTGTTTCGGAACAGATAAGTAGTGAAAAGATAAGCTATAGTGATAAAAATAATAAAAAAATAGAGATTTTTATTGACAAAATAAAAGAAAGTGTTAGTATAGAAAAAGACGATTCAAAAATGTACTTAGCATATACGAAAACAAGTAATGACTACAGTACGCAATATGGTCAGATGAAATTAGAAACACAGCTTGTAAATATAAGTAAAAAAACAAGAAATAGCATTACTTTATACGAAATAGTGTACAATATACATTTCGGAAGTAATGATAAACAGCAAAATAAATTGAAAATATTAGTGAAAAATATATAGTAAGTAATTAGGAGGGATTTTTGGTGAAAAATAAAATAGTAGAATTAATAAAAAATTCTTTAGCCAAATTAGAAATTGATGGAGTAGATATTCATGTAGAAACTCCAAAAAACACAGATAATGGAGATTTTTCTTCAAACGTAGCGATGCAATTAACAAGAGTTTTACGTAAAAATCCTAGAGTTATTGCCGAGGAAATAATCAGTAATATAGAAGAAGATGAAGCGGTAGAAAAAATTGAAATAGCTGGGCCAGGATTTATTAACTTTTTCGTTAAAAAATCAAGTCTTGGAAGTGTTGTTGGAAAAATCTTAGAAGATGATTTTAAATACGGTGAAAACAACATAGGGCAAGGTAAAAAAGTTCTTTTAGAATATGTGTCAGCTAACCCAACAGGAACACTACACGTAGGTCACGCTAGAAATGCTGCATATTCTGATTCATTAGCAAGAATAATGAAGAAATCAGGATATGATTTATCTCGTGAATACTATATCAATGATGCTGGTAATCAAATTAATAATCTTGTAATTTCTGCAATCGTTCGTTATAAACAAGCACTAGGTATGGATGCTGAAATGCCGGATGATGCTTACCACGGTGAAGATATTAAAGTTCTAGGTCAAAAATTAAAAGATGAATTTGGTGAATCATTATTAGAAAGAGAAGACTTAAATGAGTTTATTCGTGAGTATGCAGTAGCATATGAAATGGAAAATATTAAAAAAGACCTTGGTGATTTTGGTTTGGAATACGATGTATTCTTCAGTGAAAAATCATTATATGAAAATGGTCTTGTAGAAAAAGCTTTAGAATCTTTAAGAGAACAAGGTTTCGTATACGAAAAAGATGGAGCTTTATGGTTAGAAACAACTGCTTTAGGTACAGGGGATGATAAAGATCGTGTATTAATAAAAGCAGATGGTTCATTAACATATTTAACTAGCGATATAGCTTATCACAAAAATAAATTAGATCGCGGATTTGATTTATTACTAGACGTTCTAGGTGCAGATCACCACGGATATGTTGCAAGATTAAAAGCAAGTGTTGTTGCGATGGGATACAAGGCGGAGCAATTAGAAGCTTTAATTATGCAAATGGTACAACTACTTAATAATGGTGAAGTTGTAAAAATGAGTAAGAGAACAGGTAAAGCAATTACACTTCGTGATTTAATAGATGAAGTAGGTGCTGATGCTGCTCGTTACTTTTTAGTAATGAGAAGTGCAGATAGTCACTTAGACTTTGACTTTGCAGTAGCAAAAGAACAATCAAGTGATAATCCACTATACTATGTTCAATATGCCCACGCTAGAATTTGTTCAATCTTACGTCAAGCAGCAGAACAAGCTGAATACGATGTGAAAAATTGTGATTATGAATTGCTAACAGATGAGTACTCAGTAGACTTACTGAAAAACTTAGCATATTATCCAGAAATAGTTGCACAGGCAGCTAAAAACTACGAACCACACAGAATTTGTAATTACTTACAAAGTCTTGCAAGTTCATTCCACAAATTCTATAATAATAACAAAGTAATAACTGAAAATAAAGAGCAAACTCAAAGTTATCTAGCATTAATAACTGCTGTTAAAATAACTTTAAGAAATGCTTTAGACTTAATCGGAGTATCAGCTCCAGAAAAAATGTAATAATTAAAAAAGAAGGGAATCTAATATAAATGGTAAAATTAAAAGATTTAAGCGCAGAAAAAATTAAGGAAATGTCACTAATAGATTTATGTTATGCATATATGGTAGAAGAAGGAATTGAAAAATTAAATATTTATGATTTCCTAGATTACATTAAACCATTAAGAAATGTTGATGAGGAAGAATTTACTGCACAAGCTGCATACTTCTACACAGATCTAAACTTAGACGGACGTTTTGTATGTGTTGAAGATGGTAGTTGGAAATTAAGAGATAGTTTATTTGTAGAAGATATTAAAAACTTCGTTGAGCCAAGTGTTCAAAAATTTGAAATCGAGGATGAAGATGATATTGAAGAGCTTGGAGAAGAAGAACAAGAAGATATCCATGATGAAGTTGATGCTCTAATCGAAGAAGAAGATATGGAAGAGAGTGAAGATGTCTTCGATTTTGATAATGAGGGAATTGTATCGAAATTCAACATTGCAACTGAAGAAGAAGAGTTTTAATAAAAGAGCCGTAAGGCTTTTTTATTTTTTTCAGTCTTTTTTGTTGCATATTATATTAATATGAAGTATAATAGAGAAAGTCAATAAAACATATAGTAAAAATTGTAATACAGGTTCTAAGTTTTTTAAGTGAATAACACAATGTCACATTTATTTTATTTATTATCTTTAACGGCAAGAATACGATTGATTATTGATAATAAAAAAAATACAAAGGAGATTGTAACTTATGAAACAAGGTACAGTAAAATGGTTTAACGAGGAAAAAGGATTCGGATTTATCGAAGTAGCAGGAGAAAAAGATATTTTTGTTCACTTCTCAAGTATTAAAAAAGACGGATTCAAAACTTTAAAAGAAGGCGATAAAGTTGAATTTGAAGTTGAAGACGGTGCTCGTGGACCACAAGCAGCTAACGTAGTTGTTCTTTAATTAGATAAGTAAGAAAGCTATAATTAGACTTTTATGTCTAGTTATAGCTTTTTTTTATAAGTACACGTAATCTTGGGGAGTGACTCAAAAATCGTAATTTCGGAGAAATAAGATTTTGTAGAGTCCCCCCCGCAAAGTATATTAGATATCTAAAAAGCTTTTATAAAGCGAATTTAGATATCAATAAATCACTGCGTCTATGAATTATCATATATACTTTGTTAATATTTAGGACTTTTGGATCAGCTCCTTTCATTATATAAGATGAAATACATTAGTGGAAACGGATGCAATTCCATTGAAAAATAATTGTATATAAATTATAATTATATCAAAAGTAAAAAATATCAATATTGGAATTGTATATGAAGGGAAATGATGAATTTAGGGTTATAGGACTCTATTCATAGAGAAAGATAGTAGCTACTTTCTATTCTTTAGTACTAAAGTATGATATTTTATCTAGAAAAAGGAGATTTATATAAATGAAAATTACTGAAGTGAATACAACGAAAGCACCAAAAGCAGTAGGACCGTATGTGCAAGCAAACAAAGTAGGAAATCTAATTTTTTGCTCTGGTCAATTAGGAATTAACCCAGAGACTGGAAAAATAGTTGAAGGTGGGGTTATCGAAGAAGCGAAACAAGTATTTAAAAATATTGAGGCAGTTTTAGAAGAAGCTGGGAGTTCAATGAATCATGTTGTGAAATCATTAGTATTATTAAAAGATATTGCTGATTTTGCTGAAGTGAATAAAGTATATGCGGAACAATTCAACGATGTACTTCCCGCTAGATCGGCTTTTCAAGTGGCTGCGTTACCGTTAGGTGGTAATATAGAGATTGAAGTTATAGCTGTAGAAAAATAAGTAAATAGAAAAAATCAAGGATAGTCATTATTATCCTTGATTTTTTGCGTTATAGCTAGCAATAGCAGCGTTTATTTCTTCATTTGTAAAATTAGAAATATCACCTTTTAATTCATTCTCAATAATATTTCTACTAGTGCTACCTTCCTGAGTGTAACGTATAGTATTATATGTCTCAGGTACTTGTTGACCAATAATTTGCGGATGGTTTTGAGTATTAGGTATAGATGAAGCTTTTTTAGTATCTGTAGAATTATTTTTAGTACTATTAGAATTTTTATTAGGAGATGTAGTTTCTTTTTTAGAGACTACTTTATTTTCTATTTCTTTTTTAGTTTCTTCTTTTTTAGTTACGTTAGTTTTGTGATCTTTTTCTAATTCTGAAGTTTCGGAATTTAATAGCTTTTCTTTTAAGGCTTCGTATTTAAATTCATATTTAGCTATAATAGCTTTAACTTGATCAGCATAGTTAGCTGAAGTCGAATCTAATTCTAAAATCTCAGTAAGAGCATTATCATAATTATCTAATTGTGTATCTAAATATGAAATTGCTTTTGAAAAAGTTCGAGTTGTGTCTAATTTTTTTGCTTGTTTTAAACGTTCATAAGCAGTTTCTGTATCAGCATTATTAAGTGCATTATCGATTTTTACTAGTTCGCTAGCAATATTAACTTCATTATCTATATTTCTTAATGTTTCTTTAGCTTTTTCTGTAGTTAAAGTTTCAAGGCCGTTTAAGCCGGTTTTAAAATCGTATGAATCATTAATTAATGATATATATTTTGAATGTTCTTCTTTGAAATTCTTATTTCCTGCATTAAGGTAGTAATATGTCCCACCTACTAAGAAAAATATTGCTAATATAGGCATTAAAACAGAGATTATTTTTTTCATAAAAGGTTACACTCCTTTCTTTAATGTCTTTAACTATAATTTATTGTATAATGTTAAGAAAAAAAAATCAAGTGAAGCAAATGATAAGTAATTAAATTAAATACATATATTAGCTACCTAAATGATAAGAGAAATTATTATATAGTGAAAAAAATAGTAGCTATTAATGTTGAATTTTGTGGAAAAATAATCTTATTCAGTAGCTGATGAATATGTTGAAGGATGAAAATTATAAGATAAAATATACGATAATTTCTTGACAATAATAATAGTTTGGTATAATATATTTAAAAGAAACGTGACAAAAAAAGTAAAAAGAATTTTATTTTATGTTTTAATTAAAGAGAATTTAATCCGTAGGCTGAAAGATTAAATATTAATGATTAAAATAAGTAACACTTTTTGTAAAACTTAATAATTAAAAAATAAGGTATCGATATTTCGATATGAATTAGGGTGGCACCACGAATTTAGTTATCGTCCCATATAGTATAGGCTATATGGGGCGATTTTAATTTATATTGAAGTACTATTTGTAGATAAATCATTGAAAGGAGAATGAAATGGTAATTAGCATGCCGAGAGGAACTCAAGATATACTACCTGAAGAAAGTATTAAATGGCAGTATATTGAAGGGAAACTAAGAGAAATTAGCAAAAACTTTTGCTATGAAGAAATTAGAACACCGATGTTTGAATCAACAGAATTATTCAGTAGAGGTGTTGGAGATACTACTGACATAGTTCAAAAAGAGATGTATACTTTCCAAGATAAAGGAAATAGATCTTTAACACTAAGACCTGAGGGAACTGCTGGAACAGTTCGTTCATATATAGAAAATAAATTATTTGCTAAAGCAATTCAACCGCAAAAACTATACTATGTAGGTCCGATGTTTAGATATGAAAGAAAGCAAAAAGGACGTTATCGTCAATTCGTTCAATATGGAGTTGAGGTTATCGGGGAAGAAAGTCCAAAGATTGATGCAGAGGTAATAAGCTTAGCGTACAATATTTACAGAATGTTTGGTATAGAGAATATCAAGGTGAGTATTAACTCTTTAGGAAATCCAGAAGAAAGACAAGCTTATAATGAAGCGTTAGTAAAACATTTCGAACCTAGAATAAATGAGTTTTGTGAGGATTGTAATAATAGACTTTACAAAAACCCTATGAGAATTTTAGATTGTAAAGTTGATGCGGGACATGAACTTATTAAGTCAGCACCAAAACTATTAGATTACTTAGGAGAAGAATCTAAGCAATATTTTGCAGAAGTTCTAAAACACTTAGACGCATTAGGTGTAAAATATGAAATAGATCATAATTTAGTTCGTGGACTAGATTACTATACTCATACTGCGTTTGAGATTATGATAGATAATCCTGAAGTGGAATTAAAAACACTTTGTGGAGGTGGTCGTTATAATGGTTTAATTAAATTGTTAGATGGACCGGAAGATAAAAAAGGTATTGGTTTTGCTCTAAGTATTGAGAGATTATTATTAGCTCTAGAAAGTGAAAATATAGAATTACCTATAGATGATACAATCGATGTGTTTGTAGTTGCTATGGGAGAAGAAGCTTCAAATGTTGGAGTAAAACTTACTAATGATTTAAGATTAGCTGGATATAGCGTACAAAATGATTATTTTGATAAAAAAATGAAAGCTCAAATGAAGATTGCAGATAGATATAATGCAAAATATTCTATAATAATCGGACAAAGTGAACTTGAAAATGGAACACTTGTAGTAAAAGATATGAAATCATTTGAACAAGAAACAATTAACTTAGACAACATTGTTGATTATTTACAAGAGAAATTGAGAGGAGAAAAATAATGAGTGCATACGGAAGAACAGAATACGCTGGTCGTATAGATGAAAAATATGTAGGAAAAAAAGTAACATTAAAAGGTTGGGTTAGTAAACGTCGTGACCTTGGTAATTTAATTTTTATTGATGTAAGAGATAGAATGGGTGTAGTTCAATGTGTATTTTCAGGAGAAAAAAATGCAGAATTACATGAACTAGCAGGAACTTTAAGAAACGAATTTGTAGTTTCTATTGAAGGAGAAGTAGTATTAAGAAATGAATCTACTGTAAACGAGA
>CAUUCZ010000026.1:0-16172 GCA_963543895.1 uncultured Gemella sp.
CAGAGATTGTAAAGTCTGTAGAAACTGTTTCTGGGTTATTATTAACAATGATTGCTTCATATCCTGCATCTTTAATCGCCATTACCGCATGAACTGTAGCATAGTCGAACTCTACCCCTTGTCCAATTCTAATAGGACCAGATCCTAGTACAACAATTTTTTTCTTATCGCTAACGATTGATTCTTCTTCTTGTTCATAACTTGAGTAAAAATATGGTGTTTCTGATACGAATTCAGCTGCACATGTATCAACCATTTTAAATACTGGAGTTATTTTGTTTTCTTGACGAAGGTTGTAGATATCATCTTCAGTCACTCCCCATCTGTGAGCAATTACTTTATCAGAGAATCCGTATTTTTTAGCATATTCTAATAAATCTAAATTCCCAACATTGTCTTTTAATTCATGTTCGATATCGATAATATTTTGCATTTTCTCTAAGAAGAACATGTCAATTTTTGTAATATCGTGAATATCTTTTGTGCTTTGTCCACGTCTTAAAGCTTCTCCGATAAAGAATAATCTTTCATCTCCAGCTTGTTTAATCTTAGCGATAATTTCTTCTAACGTGAAATCATCTCCGTTAGGTAGTCCAAGGTGGTATACTCCATATTCTAATGAACGGATAGCTTTTAGTAAACTTTCTTCATAAGTTCTACCCATCGCCATTACTTCACCAGTGGCTTTCATTTGTGTTCCTAGTTTTCTATCTGCATTTTCAAATTTATCAAATGGGAAACGTGGAATTTTACTTACTACGTAGTCAAGTGTTGGTTCGAAACAAGCATATGAGTTTTGTGTAACTGGGTTTATAATTTCATCAAGAGTTAATCCTACAGCAATTTTCGCTGCGATTTTCGCAATTGGATATCCTGTTGCTTTTGATGCTAAAGCTGATGAACGTGATACCCTCGGGTTAACTTCGATAATATAGTATTTAAATGAATTTGGATCAAGTGCAAGTTGTACGTTACATCCACCTTCAATTTTTAGAGCTCTAATGATTTTTAATGATACATTACGTAGCATGTGATACTCTCTGTCTGTTAATGTTTGAGAAGGTGCTACTACTACTGAATCCCCAGTGTGAATCCCAACAGGGTCAATGTTTTCCATGTTACATACAACAATCGCTGTATCGTTAGAGTCACGCATTACTTCGTATTCAATTTCTTTAAATCCTGCGATAGATTTTTCTAATAAACATTGAGTAACTGGTGAATAGTGTAATCCACTACTTACGATTTCTTCTAAATCTTTCTCATCGTAACAGATACCACCACCTGTTCCCCCCATAGTAAAGGCAGGACGAACAATTACTGGATAACCTATTTCAGCAACGAATTCTCTCGCTTCATCTAAAGTTGTGATAATTGCTGATTCTGGAACTGGTTCATTAAGTTCATTCATAAGATCACGGAATAATTCTCTATCCTCTGCTTGTTCTATTGAACTTAATTTTGTTCCTAATAATTCAACTCCGTATTTATCTAAGATTCCACTTTTGTGTAGCTCAACTGCAAGGTTAAGTCCCACTTGTCCTCCTAATGTTGGAAGTAATGCATCAGGTCTTTCTTTTCTGATGATTTTACTTACAAACTCAAGAGTTAAAGGTTCCATATAAACTTTATCAGCGATTTCTTTGTCAGTCATTATTGTCGCAGGGTTTGAGTTAACTAAGATAACTTCATATCCTTCTTCTCTCAAAGATAGACATGCTTGAGTCCCAGCATAATCAAACTCTGCTGCTTGACCTATTGTAATTGGTCCAGATCCTATTACTAATATTGTTTTTATATCATTACGTTTTGGCATTTTTATTCTCCTTAATTTTGCATTGATACTCTATTGTTTTTCAGGTTATTTCCTATTTGTTTTCTTTAAATTCTCTCATGTAATCTATAAATTGATCGAATAAGTAGTTAGGATCGTGCGGTCCTGGTGATGCTTCTGGGTGATATTGTACTGAAAATACTGGGTATTTTTTGTGACGTACCCCTTCACATGTTTTATCATTTACTGATAGGTGTGTAAGTTCTAAATCAGTATCTTTTAATGAGTCGATATCTACACTGAAACCATGGTTTTGTGAAGTAATATCTACTTTTCCAGTTATTAAGTTTTTAACTGGGTGGTTAGCTCCACGGTGCCCGAATTTAAGTTTGTATGTTTTCGCTCCAGATGCAAGTGCAATAAGTTGGTGTCCCATACAAATTCCAAAGACTGGAATTTTCGGCATAACTTCTTTAAGCATCTCGATTGTTTCTGGTACATCTTCTGGGTCCCCAGGTCCATTACTTAACATGATTCCATCCGGGTTAAGTCTGAAGATTTCCGCAGCAGTTACATTGTGAGGAACTACAACGATATCACAATTACGTTCATTTAATTCTCTAAGTATTCCTGATTTCATTCCGAAGTCTACTAGTACTACTCTGTATCCATTTCCTGAAGATAAGAAAGCTTTTTGAGTTGAAACTTGTTCAATTTGATTCGTTGGTAAATCAGTTTTTCTAAGATTTTCTAATTGCTCTTCTGGATCCATGCAAAGGTCAGTGATTATCCCTTTAATTGTACCGTGTTCTCTTATTTTTCTTGTTAAACTACGTGTATCAATTCCTGAAATTCCAGGTATGTTAAGTTCTTTTAATACTTCATCTAAACTGTATTCCGTTCTAAAGTTAGAAGGTTTTTTACAAACTTCCCTAACGATAAGTCCTTTAATACTAGGATTAATTGTTTCAAAGTCATCTCTGTTGATTCCGTAGTTCCCGATTAATGGATAAGTGAATGTTACTATTTGTCCATTGTATGATGGATCTGAAAGTGTTTCTTGGTATCCTGTCATACCTGTGTTGAATACTACTTCTCCCGCTAATGCTCTGTTAGCACCAAATCCATATCCTTTATATACTGTTCCATCTTCTAAAATTAATTGTCTATCGTAACTGTACATCTTTGTTCTCTCTTTCTAAGTTTTGTTATTTTTTAAACTTCAAATACTTCACTATCTTTGTATGCAACTTGACCTTCACATAATGTTAATACTGGTATTCCGTATATTTCTTCTCCAACATAAGGTGTGTTTCTACCTTTTGATAAGAATTTTTCCGGATCAATTTTCAGTGATTTTTCTAAGTCGATTACTACTAAATCTGCAAAACCACCTTCTTCTAAACGTCCATATGGTAGGTCAAAAGTATCAGCAACTTTTTCAGTCATTAGTTTAACTAGTAAGTCTAGTGAGAATACTCCAGTTTTAACAAACTTCGTATAAAGTTGACTGAATGCTGTTTCACTTCCTACAATTCCAAATGCAGCTTTTCTCATCGATAAGTCTTTCTCATGAGTAGCATGTGGTGCGTGGTCTGTCGCTATTACATCGATTGTTCCATCTAATAGACCTGCGATAAGGGCATTTCTATCTTCACGTGCTCTTAGCGGTGGATTCATCTTCCACATTCCGTTATCTTCTGGGATATCCATTTCATCACTTATTAAATGGTGAGGACATACTTCACAAGTAACTTTAATTCCTGCTGCCTTAGCTTCTCTTACTACCCTAACTGATTCTTTAGTAGATACGTGACAAACATGGTAGTGACATCCTGCTGCTTCAGCTAAAAGAACATCACGTGCAATCTGAACACTCTCACATACTGAAGGAATTCCTGGTAAGTCTAATTCACGACTTCTACGTCCACAGTGCATACATCCTCCACGGATTAATGAGTTATCTTCGCAGTGAGCTACAATTGCTTTATTTAATTTAGCAGCAACCATCATTGATTCATACATCATATTAGCATCCTGTACTCCACGACCATCATCACTAAAGGCAAACACATGCTCAGCTAATTCTTCGAAATCAGCATATTCTTTACCTTCTTCCCCTTTTGTTATAGCTCCGAATGGTATTGCTCTAATTACTGAATCACGTTCGATAATATCTAATTGTAATTTTAAATTCTCGTAGTTATCCGGTACTGGATTTAAGTTTGGCATTGGCATTGCTGTAGTGAATCCACCACGTGCTGCTGCTCTTGAAGCATGATAAATGTTTTCTTTATATTCAAATCCTGGTTCTCTCCAGTGTACGTGAACATCTATAAATCCTGGTGATACAAATTTCCCTTCTAAATCTAATACCTTAGCTCCACTTTCTTCGATGTTCTCAGATATTTTTACGATTTTCTTATCATCAACTAAAATATCTCTTTCTACTAATACACCATTTTCTAAAATTTTGCCGTTTTTTAAAAGTAACATATGCTTCTCCTCTTTATAAATTATTATCTTTAATTATTTTTTCTATCATTGCCTGTCTCATGAACATTCCATTTTTCATCTGTTCAAAGATTACCGATTTAGGTGCTTCAACTAATTCTGAAGCTATTTCCATATCTCTATTAACTGGTGCTGGGTGCATCACAATTGCAGATTCTTTTAATCTTTCATAGCGTTCTTTAGTTAATCCAAAGTTATTATGGTATTCGTCTTTACTTAGCCCCATCTTAGAATCATGTCTTTCATGTTGGACTCTTAGTAACATACAAACATCAACTTCTCCAACTACTTTATCAAAGTCTACTACTTCTCCAAGTGTCTCGTCTTTGAAAATATCAGGACAAACAAATCTTACTCTTGCTCCTAATCTTGTAAGCATGTTGTAATTACTTCTTGCCACACGAGAATTTTTAATATCCCCTGCAATGATTACATTAAGATTTTCGAACGTTCCGAATTTCTCATACATAGTCATTAAGTCAAGTAAACATTGGCTTGGGTGTTCTCCACTACCATCTCCTCCGCTTAAAATCGGAATATTTAAGTTAGTCAATTCATTGTAGTAAGCGTCTTGACCATGTCTAATAACCAACATGTTACAACCTAACATTTCTAATGTTTTACATGTATCGTATAAAGTTTCACCTTTATTTACCGATGAAGTTGAAACCTCGAAGTTTATAACATTTAATCTATGTTTGTGCTCAGCTACCTCAAAACTATGTTTCGTTCTAGTTGAATTTTCAAAAAATAGGTTCGCTACGTATAGGTCTTCTCTTGGTTCTACTTGCTTACCATTTTTTAACTCTAAAGCTCTTTCTATCAGCTGATAAACTTCTTCATTTGTCAAATCCGACATTTTTACTATATTTCTCATAGTAATTCCTCCATTTTGTATAAAAAAATACCTCGTATCCATCTGGCTACAAGGTATGACTGTTCATCAACTATTAAATTCAAGTTATTATCTGGGCATAGTTATACCTAAATATAGCTATACTCAAATAAAGTAAAAACTTTAAATTCAATCCCTTGTTAGCCTCTCTGGACTACCTTAAAAAGATTTTATATTTAAATTAATAATATTTCTTCAACATCGTCTACTTCATTCAAATGAACTTTTACATTTTCCTTTCTTGAAGTAGGAATATTTTTTCCAATATGATCTGCTCTAATTGGCAGTTCTCTATGTCCTCTATCTACAAGAATAGCAAGGCGAATTGCTTTTGGACGACTCGCATCCATAATTGCATCTATCGCCGCTCTTACAGTTCTTCCTGTATAAAGAACATCATCTACAATAATTACAACTTTATTTGTCAAATCAAGTTTAAAACGCGGAACTTTTATTTCAGGTTCTTCACTTATTTTTTCTAAATCATCACGATAAAATTTTATATCAAGTGTTTCTACTGGAATATTAGTATTTTCAATTTCTTTGATTTTTTGTTTCAATCTTTTGGCGATATGAATTCCTCTAGTTTGAATACCTACTAAAACTATATCATCTAATTTATTTTGTTCGATAATTTCATTCGCAATTCTAGTAATCATTCTAGAAATCATTGTTTCGTCGAAAAGAATTCGTTTTTTCATACTTCACCTCAAAAAAATAGCCTACTCTATTGAGCAGGACAGCATAAATAAACTTGGTTTTCCAATTAATAAATCTTTGCTGACCTCTCTGGATCACATTAAAGATGTGTTATTCAAATTATCAATATTATATACCATAATGAGAGATTTGTCAATTGTATAATGGATTATTAGAGCTGTGTGAATGATGTGTTAATTCCCAAAGTAAATTCCAGTTTAAATAAAAAACTGGAATTTAAGTTGAAACTATTTTTTAAACTGGAACTTAAGTTGAGACTAAGTAATCATGAAAAGATATTTGTCTAACTTTATTATGTTATTTTAAATTCTCTTTATAATGTTAAACAAGCTTTTTGAACGGTTGCAGGATTACATTCTTCCCGCTCTGCTAAAGTCCTTATGGGAGGCATCTGTTGCCCTGGTACATACTTACCTCTTAAAACAGTTACTCTTATCACAGATGCTATTTGTAAATATGAATACATATTCACTTAACCTTTTTATTTTTCCTTCCTCGTATAAATTTCCAATAAGCAGAATACGGAATAACCGTAGCAAACAGAAGATAATATTTATTAGCAAACATATCAGGGGTTCCTTTTGCATTGAAATGAACAGGAATTTCCTCCGGGAGAAATATACAAATAATAAATATTACAACAATCATTAACATCAAGACCAAGACATCTTTTAACAGTCCAACTTTCATACAATTTCCCCTCCTTAAACTAAATAAAATTTGACTTGCTAACTTTTATATAAACTTCGCTTGAAATAACAAGTAAAGTAACTGATATTATCTGCAAAACCGGTGCTATCGGAAGATTTAAAAACCAATTAAGAAAAATTGGTGTAATGAGTGCAATTATCCCGACAAGCCCAGACACAATAACAGGCATACTCTGCTTTACAACCATCATCTCGCTTTCCCATTCATAATTTGGATACTTTTTATTTAGCGAAACTCCTATCACAGTTATAAAGATCGAATAGCATATAGGAACAATTATTAGGTTAATAACTTGAATAAAGTTCATATCAAGTTTTAGCGTAAATGCAAATATGGAAATCATATACCCAATCAAATGAAGTGTAAGGTTTACAGCTATCTTGGAATTTAAGATCATTTTTACCTTAACGGGAGAGCTTTGCAAAATCCAAATGTTTTTTCCTTCTAAAGATATCGATGAAGCTGCCGGGCAACTAAGTGAGAGCATAGATGCAATAAATAATGGAGCAAAATTTGAGAGATATTCATTTATATTTTCTATTCCTGAAGACTCTCCTATTTGTTCTACAGAATTAAAAAGCAAAAATATACTAAAAACACATAAAAGTATTACACCAAGGCCTGCATTCAAGACCGCCATGTACGAGCTTAAAAAGCGTCCTATTTCTTTTTTATACAATGCAAGAAATATCGATTTTCTATTATAAGATTTTTTGTTATCAGAATATCTTGATGTTGTTTTAGCAAGAGTATTAAGCAATCCATACTTCATAGCAACAATTTTTACAAATATATAAAAAACTGCTGTTGAAAAAGCAATAAATAATCCCATTCCAATATACATTGGAAAATTTGTGTGTTGCACGAATAATCCGGATATTGGGTACAATCTTGTAATTTGCTTAGAAAGTATGATCTCAATGCTGTCTTCATTACCTGATTTCATAGCTGCCACTGCAAAATATCCAATTATGCCTATCATTGCAAATGAAAAGATTAGAGCAATAACATTTTTTCTCTTAAAATAAGATGAAATAGCAACAACAATCATTCCCATACATGCTGCTATGCACATAGGTATCAATGGAATAAAAATCATAGAGGTAAAATATAATATAATCTGTAATACATTTAAGCTTCCGTTTAATACCCAAACAATGCCCCCTGGAAGCATAAATATAAATCCTATTAAAAAGTTCAATAAATACATAAACATAAACTTGCTAGTTATAATGTCTGAGCTTTTTAAAGGTAGCGATAAAAGCGTTTCTATATCACGACTACCAAATAAAATTCCATTAGAATAAAATATTGTCAAAAATAATATTGAAAAACTTGATACCGCAACCATATAAGCCGGTATCAATTCCCGCTGTCCAACTTGTACTAGTGTTTTGGCTGTCATAATATTATAGACACAGAAAAATATAGCAAAAGTTATTATTCCAAAACTTGCAATAACAACAGAGCTTTGCTTTTTATTTCTCGATTCTCTAATTTCGTTGATTGGAAAAAAGTTTATCAATTGGGCTCTAATTAGTATCCAAATTTTGCTCATTATCTTGTACCTCCATGAAAAAAATTTCCAAAGTTTTATCACCTTTGACTTCTTCTGTATTTCCGCTTGTGATTAACTTTCCATTTTTTATAATTGCAATTTTATTACATAATTTTTCTGCAACATCCAAAACATGTGTTGAAAAGAAAATAGCTCCTCCATCTGACACGCATTCGTGCATTACTTTCTTTAGTAGAAAAGCTGCTTTTGGATCAAGTCCTACAAAAGGTTCATCTAAAATTAGTAACTTTGGAGAATGAACCAGTGCAGAAATAATCGCTGTTCGTTGTTTCATACCATGTGAATATGAAGATATCATCCCCGAAAGATGCTTAGTCATTTCAAATAAATCACTATATTTTCGAATTCTTTCTCTGCGTATTTCAGTAGAAATTTCAAATAAATCTGCAATAAAATTGATGTACTGAAATCCCGTCATATGTTCATATAAGTCTGGATTATCCGGAATGTATGCCATCATTTTTTTACAAATAACAGGCTCCTCTTTAATGGAATGCCCATCAATCGTTATACTTCCATTATCAAAATCATGAATCCCAACTACTGCTTTTATTGTTGTAGTTTTCCCGGCTCCATTTTCACCAATGAATCCATAAATATCTCCAGACTGTATTGAAATGGATAGGTTATCAACAATTTTTTTGTCTCCATAAAATTTACTAAAATTATTTATCTCTAACATGCTTTTACCTCCATTGACAATTTGTCAGTTATTCTTTGAAATAATACCGATAGCTTTTTTAGCATTAGCTATCGGAACATTATTATTTTTACAAACATTCTATTCTTTTTCAATTGCTAAAGAGTTTTTTTGCATTTAAGCTTTGTTCAAGCATTATCTTAAATGCGTTTAAATACTCATTGACAGACTCTTTTTTTGAATATCTTATACTTATGTTATTTGAAACAAAAACATAAGCTGTCATAAGAAATTCCGCTGTTTCAGACGGATATTTTACAAAAAGTGTTTTTTCTGATATTCCTTGGTTTATTATCCTTTCAAAATATATTGTCAGTTTTTCAATAATCTTATGGGATAACTTATCTATCATATATCGATTTTCTTCAAGATCAACTGTTTTTTGTAACGCTGTTCCCTCTACTGAAATATTTTCCGAAGATATAATTGTGGCATCTATAAAAGCTCTAATTTTTTCAATGGCGGTTTTATCTTCATCATAGACAATAACATGAATATCTTTCAATAATTTATCTGAATATTGTTCCACAAGACAATATAAGATATCTTCTTTATTCTTAAAGTGATAGTACAGCAAGCCTCTTGATATATTTACTTTGTCAACAATATCCTGAGTTGTTGTATTAGTATACCCTTGCTCTATAAATAGTAGCATTGCAGCGTCCATAATTTCGGCACGTCGTATTTCCGGTTCTTTTACATCTCGCATTTTATACCTCCTATTTAAAGGATAGCACTCAACTGACATTTTGTCAATTACATTTTCTCATTTCTCTTGAATTTTATGTAGTTTTTAATTCCCAAAGTAAATTCCAGTTCAAATAAAAAAGGAGTGACTCAAAAATCGCTATTTTGAAGAAATCGATTTTATTGAGTCATCCTCGCAAAGTTTATTAGGAATCTTAGAAGCTTTTATAAAACATAGTTGATCTCAATAAACCACTTCGTCTATAAATTCTCATAAAAATTTTGAATCAAACACTTTGTTTTTCGCCTAAATATACCATAAATTTAGGCGATTATTTATACTCTTTACTTTGTACCTCTGAGTCAGTCCCATCAGTGAAATTTCTCCTTGATGACTAATCAATAACTTCTTACTATATTTCCTCATCCTTTTCTTTCCATCTCACACTAGCTACCGCAGCCGAGACAAAACCTAATATTAAGAATGCAGCTATAATAATTTTCATCATTATTTTTCTCCTGAATACTTTATTAACCTCTAATTTATTCGAATTTCAGTACTTCTTTATTCGTAATTTTTATAACATTAGTTGCGACATTATCGATAAACTCCATATCATGACTCACCATAATTAGTATTCCAGGATATTTCTTTAATATCTTCTCTACCGCTTCTATCGCAACAACATCTAAAAAGTTAGTTATCTCATCTAATAACAGTACATCTGTTTTTCTAAAAAGTAAACTTACGAAATAAAGTTTAACTTTCTCCCCTTTACTTAAGACTTCTATCTTTTTATTGATATCATCACCTCTAAAATTCAGTAAAGCTAGTATATTCCTAAGTTCTATATCATCTAGCGTAGTATATTCTTTCACAAATTCAAACAATGTTTTTTCTTCTTTAAAAATATCGAAGTTATTTTGTTCAAAATATGCTACTTGCAAAGAATTAGGAATAGAATTTTTCACATATTTTAGAAAAGTAGTTTTCCCTGAACCGTTTTTTCCTTTAATTAAAATCTTATCACCACTAGCAAAAGTAAAACCAGGTGATATCCAAAGAATTTTCCCATCTATTTCACAACTTTTCTCGTCAATACAAAAACTCTTCTTATGAGTTTCTTTAAATACCTCTAAAAATTCAATATCATATTTATCTTTCAACGGCTTTGGTTTAATATTAGCCTGCAACTTATCCTCTTGTTTTGATATTTTTTTCTGCAATCTCTTTTGATTTTGTGAAATTTTAGTTTTCACACCTATAATTCTATAATCTGATCCACTCATATTCTTTGGCTTGCCAGATTTTTTCCCCTGTTCCTCTTTCATCTCTTGGATGCTTTTCTTTATTTTCTTGGTTTCTTTATTATACTTTTGCAGTTCAGCTTCATACTCAGAAGTTTCAATTTCTTCTTGACACTTGTACTCATGATAATTCCCATTAAATTCTCTCACAATATTGTTTTCGATTATCCATAACTTAGTACAAACATTATTTAGAAAATTTCTGTCATGACTTGCTATACAAAAAGTCGCTGTAGTTCTTTTTATAAGACTAGCTATTTTGTTAGCATTATTATAATCTAAGTATGTTGATGGCTCGTCAAGTAAATATAACTCAACATTCGATAATAAGCTACTTCTAATCTTGTTTACAACAACTTCTCCTCCACTTTTTTTAAGAAGAGAATTTTCTCCAAATTCTAAAAACTCTGATGAAATGTTATTTCCATCTTTAAGCAAGTCATCTATATATTTTAACAGAGTTGTCTTCCCTGAACCATTTTTACCTATTAAACCAATAATATCACCAGTATTTATACTCAATTTTTCTATTTTAAATAATATCTTTCCTTGTTTTTCAAACTCTATGTTTTTAATATTTAATATTTGCATACATTAACTCCTTTTTAATAAAATCTCTCTATTAATCTAATGTATCCATGCTCCCACCCCCGAATTGAGTTTTACTAGTGTCTATTTTACCCATATTATATCAAAAATAAAAATAATTGAAAACATTTTCTTAAACAATTCTCTATTTATTAAAATATTTGTGCTATAATTGTATTTATAATTAATAAAAGTAAGCTGGAGGTTTTTATGATTGAAAAAATTATACAAGATGAACTTGATAAATTTTATCCAGAAATGATTGAACTTCGTCGCTATATGCATATGCATCCTGAAGTTTCATTTAACGAAAAAAATACAGCGAGATTCATTAAAGAATATTTAGAAAAAATTGGAATTACTGATATTAAAACAAAAGTCGGCTTAAATGGTGTAGTTGCAAGAATTAAAGGACAAAATTCTTCAAAAACAATCGCTTTTCGAGCAGATTTTGATGCTCTTCCTATAAATGATGCGAAAAATACTCCGTATAAATCTACTATTCCCAACGCAATGCATGCTTGTGGACATGATGGACATACAACAGCATTGCTTGCAACATGTAAAATTTTAATGGATTATCAAAAAGAGCTTCCACACGATGTTGTCGCAGTTTTCCAATACGGTGAAGAACAAGCGCCAGGTGGAGCAAAACCCATGATAGATGCTGGTTGCTTACAAGATGTTGATGCAATATTCGGAGCTCATCTTTGGACACCACTTCCACTAGGAACTTTAGGTTATAGTTATAGTGAACTGTGTGCCGCTGCAGATAGATTTGAAGTGAAAATTAACACTAAGGAAAATGCAAATATCATCGCTGCAGAATTCGTTAGCATGACACAACAAATAGTTTCTCGATTTTCTAAACCAAGAGAAACACTTGTAATTACCCTTGGAAAATTAGAAAGTTCTATTGAAAAAGCAAGTATCACTGGAACGATAAGACATTTCAATAAAGAACTCCATAAAATGGTTCTAACTAAGCTTCAAAATCTATGCAAAGCTATAGAAAATGAATATTTTGGTACAAATATAGAGTTTATCTATTACGGAGGTTACCCACCTCTTATAAATCACAAAAAAGGAACAATAGAAATACAAAAAGCAACTTCTAAGATCCTTCCAGATATTAAACAGATGGAAGTTGAACCGTTAATGATTGGGGAAGATTTTGCATATTATGTTGAAAAAGTACCTGGTGCATTCTTCTTAATTGGTGCAGGAAATTCTACATTCGCTAAGTATCCACACCATCACCCAAATTTTGATTTTGAAGAAGAAGTAATGAAACAAACAGCTTCAATCTTCTTAACACTAGCATTTGATTCTGCTAATATAATAAGCAATCTTAAGGGGGAACAATAGCTATGAATACATATTTAGTTACTATCTACGGTAAAGGTGGCCACGGTGCTGAACCACATGAAGCCATCGATACAACAGTTATTGCTAGTGAATTTGTAAGAAAAACCACAAAATATAAAAATATAGAGATAATCTCTGTAAAAAGTGGTGATGCTTTTAATGTAATCTCTGGTAAGGCAGAAATTAACTTAAAAACAGATAATTTAGAACAATTAAAAACAATACTATCTTCGCTGCTTATATATTACGGTGAGCAGACTAGATTTGAAATTATAGATATGTAAAAAGAGAACTACACAGAGTTCTCTTTTTACATATTATTCAGCTTTTTTTCTTAGTCTTAATGCAACTGCTGCACTAATTAATCCTATTATTGCAGTTGACTGTGATGATGTACCTGTATTAGGTAATGTTTTAGTTTCTTTTGCAATAACTTTATTTTCTTTTGAATCTAATAATATAGGTGCTTTCACATTTTCTTTTTCATTAGATTTGAAAGTTACCGTATTTTCTTTAGGTGACAGATTCTCTTTATGTGTATTTTCTTTAGCTATTGTCCCCACTTTAGGTTCTTCAATATTCTTATCAGTTGGAATCTCATATTTTGGATTTTCTGGTTGAATTAATGGCTCACCTTTTTTACTTTCAGTAGGTTCAGATTTTGCTTCATTTTCTAATTCTTTTAATAAAATTTCTTTAACGTTAACTTTTCCTTTTTCTATCTCATCTTTAATAATTTCTTCTATCTTACTTCTATCTACTTCATACTTAGTAACTTTATTATCTATATTAAAATATGCTTTCTTAGCTGCTTTTAATTTCTCAGAAGTACTAGTAATAACTTCAAAATTAAGTTTATCAGTTTCTTTAAAGTCTTTTCTGTTAAGTTCAATTAACCACTCAAATACAGCTCTACCTTGTTTAGATATTACATCTATTGTTTGAACTGAAGTTGGAGCAATAACCTTACCTTGATTCAATAATTTTAACTCTGTCTGAATTTTTGTTAAATCACTTTCATTAGGATTAAGTACTGTTTCAGTAAGTTTATAAACCAATTTTTCTGGTGTCTTAGCTACTAATTTATGTCCTAATTCAAAATCAAATTTTTTAATTACATCTTTTGCTACGTTCTCAAACACTTTTTCTAATTCATCTATCTTGTCAGAAGTATAAACTTTTTTGGTAGCCAGTTTCTCTAGTAAACGTTTGGCAAATTCCTCATCTTTTTTAGCTTCTTCTCCAAAATTTAAAAAACCAATTGGATATATATCATACTTACCCTTAAAACTTTCTTTCAAATGTACTGCTGCATTAGCATATCGTGCTGATTCTCCATGTTCTTTCTCATTAAATAAGTTGTCATCATCTTCTTGTTTACCATCACCTGGAATTCCATCTGTCATGAAAATTATTGATTTATTTGGTGCATTAGTAATAAAACTCTCATTAGCTTTTTCTAACGCATCATAGAAATTAGTACCAATAAATGGAATTAAGCTATCAATCCCCTCAAATAACTTTTGTTTATCATCAGTTGATTCTACAACAAGACCCGCACCACCTGAAAAAGCAACAAGATTAATCTTTGTATTTGAATTTTTCAATATGCTCTCTACAGTTTTCTTAGCCATCTCTTTTACTTGATCTAAGACATTAATCATACTTAAAGAAGTATCAATAACTAGACTCACTTCATTTTTAACTTCTGTATCTGTAATATCAGTTTTCTTGTTTTCTGTTAAATCTTTTAAATCTTGTACTATATATATTCCATCTTTTTCAGAGATTTTATTAGTATCACCTTTTCTCTTGATATCAAAAGTAGTAGTTACATAGTCATATCCACCATTTTTCTTGAAAATTGAACCCAAAGTATATCTACCTTCATGTAATTTATCAAGGTATTCTGGTTTAAGATTTACAATTGTACTTCCCTTACTTAGATTATAATTAGATGAATCTAATGGAACTCCATTAACTTGAGCTTCTTTGAAATCACCCAGTTCTTTTTCAATTTCAAAAACTAGACCTTCCTTAGAACCATACTCCCAAGCTTTTATTGGTTTCTTAGAAAATACTTTATCATTTTCTTTTTCTAATTTTGATTTTTCTTGCTCATCAGTTATCAATTCCCTATTGTTATTTTGAGCTTCAATTCGTGATTTATTAATTAAATCAAACATGTAGTCAAATCCGCGATCAATAGCTGTAATCGCAGTTTTTCCTAAAGATACATTAATATCAGCATAAGCTTTCTGTGCACTTGCAGTAACTGGATTAAGTACTCCTGAGCCTTTTCCTATTTCTAAACCTGAATTTATTCTATTCCTTAAAATATCTAATCCTTCGAATTGTTTTTTATACTTAGGAATATTATTTATCTCTTTTTCAGTCAAAAATATTTTTCTTCCCTCAACATTACCTATTTTATCAAAATGCTTCCAGACTTCGTCCTTTAATACCTTAGAACTATTATTAATGACATTAGCTATAACCATATCCTTATTAATTTTTTTTCCTTCAGTAATCGCCTTTATAGCCATATCTCTTTCAAGGTCTACTGCAACACCTTTTACAAACTTTTCTGAACTAGAATCTGAATCAGATATTATTTTCTCCTTTACTGCCTCAGTAGCTACAGTTATCAACGATCCTGTACCTATCCTTTTGGCAGAGGTTCCTAGTTTTCCAACTGTTAAATTATTATTATTATTATTTAAGTTTCTTAATAATTTTCCTGACTCATTATAAGCTTTATCTGTTACTATTTTTTTTGTTTTATCACTTATTAATGGCTGTTCATCTTCTTTTTCCTTGTGACTGACATGTGGATTTGTTGCTCCACCGCTTATATCTGCAGCTGAAGTATTACTATCAGCAGCACTAACTTCACTACCAGCACCCACAACTGCAAATAAAGCTGTGAAAAGTAATACTGACACTGCTCCTTTTTTATGCTTTCTTATAGAATAATATTGTTTTTTCTCCATACATTTTCTCCTAGATAGTAATAATAATATTTTTTAAGATTATTATATAATAAAAAGAAGTATTCATTTAGAAATATTACAAAATTGTATTATTTTGTACTAATATCATTAAATATTTCCCCTAATGTTACATATTTGGTAACTAAAATTTTACAGTAACTAAAAAGACAACTCTTTTCAGAGTTGTCTTTCCAGATTGTTGACAAAACGACCAAAATATCAATGAACGTATTGATGTTTTGGTCGTTTTTCAAAAAAATAAGCCTTATGGCTAAGTATTAGTAGTATTAAGGGAGGATTATACCTCTCTTAGTGCTATTGTTTTCATATTTTGA
>CAUUCZ010000027.1:0-15857 GCA_963543895.1 uncultured Gemella sp.
GTCTCTTTACTAATATTTTATATTACGGTTTACTTAGTCTATATTATACTAAACGTCCATTATTGTCAAGGATTTTATATAATTTGGGAGTGACTCAAAAATTGTGATTTCAAAGAAATCGATTTTGTCGAGTCACCCCCGCAAAGTTTATTAGATATCTAAAAAGCTTTTACAAAGCGAATTTAGATATCAATAAACCACTACGTCTATGAGTTTTCATATACACTTAGTAAAAATTCAAATCTTTTGGATCAATTCCTTTTTATTTGTATGAAAACTGATTATTTCAAATAACACCTCAATATTTTTAATACTGTTTACAATATTTCTTTCTAAAAAAAGCACCCATTTCTGGATGCTCTCAATATTCCTATTTGGACGTTCAGTAACCTCGTCATCTCAGGTACCCTTTCGGGTGCGGCAGGAACCTTTCTGCCCTCAAATAGTACTTTGTATTTTTATTATATCGTAATAGCTTAATCATTGTCAAATATTAACAACCTACCATTTTTTATTCTTTGGTTTAATTTTAAATTAGAAATTTCATGTATAGTTGCAACATAAAAATAATCATTCTTCATATCTAATTTTATTCCAACTAACACATTGTCTGATAATATCTTTACATATTCCAAACTTGTTTCTTTCTCCCTCGGATTTATTCCTATATAATCTGGATTTTTTATAATATTTTCAATTTCATTCAAATATTTAAACATATTTTGATGATTTCTTTTTTCTAGATGTTTTATCAAACCATTTGATATAAATATCTTATCAGTGTTTGTTGAAATATTAAGTTTTGATTTTATTGTTTCCTTAATAAATCCTATTTTTTTCATAATCTTTCTCCCCTTAATTTTTATTATACCATTTAAACTACTTTATTTCATGTGCTACATACTTTTTATTTGCTTAAATATTAAAAATGGTATAATATGTGTAGGTATGTTAAATGGGAGTGACTCAAAAATCGTGATTTCGAAGAAATCGATTTAGTCGAGTCACCCCCGCAAAGTTTATTAGATATCTAAAAAGCTTTTATAAAGCGAATTTAGATATCAATAAACCACTGCGTCTATGAATTATCATATACATTTTGTTAAAATTTAGGACTTTTGGGTCTGTCCCTTGTTTTGATCTTTTGATCAATGGTATAATGTAAAAATAAAATATTTGTGAGGTATAAAATGGAAAATTGGGTTGAAATTACAATTCATACTACTAATGAAGCTAGTGAAATAGTTGAGTCTATTCTTCTTGATTATGGTTCAACTGGGGTTGCTATCGAAGATCCTACTACTCTTGAGGAAAACTTACATGATGATTTCGGTACTATCGTTGAACTTAGTCCTGCTGATTATCCTGAAGTTGGAGTTATAGTTAAAGGATACATTAATGAACTTAATTTTGATGAAGAAACTTTCAAACGTTTCGAAGCTGAACTTCTTGCTTTAGGTGAAAATATCAACATTGGAGAATTCTTCAAGATTGAAACTACTATTATTCAAGATAGTGATTGGGAAAATTCTTGGAAAGATTATTTCGATATTCTTAATATCGGTGAAAAGTTCGTTATTGTACCTACATGGCGTGAATATGAAAATACTGAAGATAAATATATTATAAATATCGATCCAGGTATGGCTTTCGGTACTGGTGGTCATGAGACTACTTCTCTATGTATTAAAAACCTTGAAAAATATGTTCAAAGAACTGATAATGTTATCGATGTTGGTTGTGGTAGTGGTATTTTAAGTATCGCGGCTAGTTATTTAACTGATGGTAATATTAAGGCTGTTGACTTAGATAAGCTTGCAGTTGATGTTTCTTATGAGAACTTCGCTTTAAATAATCTTGAGAAAAGAATCGAAGTTGAACAAGCTAGTCTTCTCACAAAAGAAACTAAAAAATACAACATTATCGTAGCGAACATTCTTGCTCACATCATCGAGCTTATGATTGATGATGCTTATAACTTATTAGAAGATGGTGGTTACTACATCACTTCTGGTATTATCGAAGAGAAGAAAGACGAGCTTCTTGAAAAAATGTTAGAACGTGGTTTCAAACTTGTAGAGGAAACTTCTGATAACGGATGGTATTCATTCGTAGTTACAAAATAAGATAATAAAACTCTTAATTCCTTGTACATAAGGTGTTAAGAGTTTTTATTTTTCTTTAAAATTATTAGGTTTTATTTTATAATATTTATGAAAGATGTTTTTAGGAGAGTTTTATGAATAACAATAATAATCAAAATAATCGTAATTCAGCTAATCAACATTATTCTAATTACGAAAATACCAACAATCAACAATATCCTAATAATAGTCAGCAGACCTACAATCAACAATATCAAAACTACAATAACGCTGGAAATCAAGGATATTACAATCAAAATTATAATAATCAAGTATACTATCAAGAAAATACTCAAGGGTATAATATTAATAATTTTCCACCTAAGAAGAAACGTTCAAAATTAATACCTATAATTGCAGGTGTTCTTGGTATTGTCCTTATCGCTGGTGGTGGATTCTATTTTTACAATTCAAATAGGAAAATTTCTAAAGACGATGAATTGTATTCACCTATAATAAAAAAATATAAAGAAGCAATGGATACTGGCGAGACTAAGTTTGATTACGAACTTAATAATTATGCTATTGAACGTTATAATTTTTCAGGTAAAAATAAAGACTATCTAAAATTTACGTACTTTGATATGGATAAAGATGGCCAAGATGAAATGTTAATCTTCGAGAATAGTAATTTAGTGAGTCCTATAGCTATCTACAATATTGATAAACAGAACAAACTTAACGTACTATACAAAACAAATTCAAGAAGTAGTCAACCTGTAGCGACTTTTTATAAAGATAAGACTATGGTTGTTAATGAAAATGAAAATTTCACTGATAGAATTACTACATATAAAATAAAAGATAATGGAATCAGATATGAAATAACTCATGATATTGACTTTGGAAAATTTAGTGATCTTAATGGAAAATATAGAGATATCGTTACTAAAGAGGACTTCACTTCTAAAGAGGAGTTCTTTAACAAGTATCCCCTATCTAATGATAAAATAAACTTATCCAAAGTTGAGCTTAAATCACTTTATAATTATAATAATAAAGTGAACAAACAAAGTGAAGAGAAAAAGGATAGCGAAAAAATCACTGAAACACCTGAATACAATAACTTACAACTTGCATTAATAGGACGTGCTATTATAGCTGGAGGCACTGATCCTCAAGTAGGAACTTTGAAATATGATACTAAATTCTCTATTCGTGGTGATGATGATACTATCACTTCTGATTTTGGTAGTAAGGCAACTGTTGTTATTGTTGATAAAAAGTCTGATGGCATCGAAATAAAAATACCCGATTATTCTTCAACTAATCACAAACTGAAAGTTATAAAAACTTTAACTTACAAAGAAATCCAAGAAACTTTCAAAAAAGAAGATATGAATAAAATTAATAAAACTATAGAAGAGTATAAAAAAACTAGAAACTATGAAGAACATAAATATAGAGTATAACACTCCTTCCCTAGCTCCAACCTCTTGGTGTTAGGGATTTTTTATAACTTTTTGAAAAAATATATAATTTAGTCTATAATATAAGCAAAGTAATATATAAAGTAAAATAAATAGAGGAGAAAATTTATGAATAAAAAATATAATCAAGGGGATAATCAAAACTACCCTAATCAGAATTATAATAACTATAATCAAGATGACTTAAATAATCATCAGAATTACAACAATCAAAATTCTGCAAACTACGAGAATCAACAAGGATTAAATCAGCAATATCAAAACTACAATAATTATAATGAGCAGCAGAATTACAATGGTAATCTCCGAAACCAACAATATACTGGACAACCACATCAAAATTATAATAATCAGCAGTACTATAATCAAAACAATCAAAATTATTCTAACGCGAATCAACAAGGATATAATCAACAATATCAAAATTATAATAATCCTAGTCAGCAATATCAAAACTATGGTAATTCAAATCAACAAGGCATTAATCCTCAGGTTCAAAACTACGGTAATGTAAACCAGCAAGACACTAATCCTCAATATCAAAATTACAATAATTCAAATCAACAAGGGTTTTACCAACAGCAACAAAACTTTTATAATACGCAACAAAACCCTAACATGAATGCAAATGCTCAAGGTGCTGAAATTAGTAGTTTTGAGCCGAATAAGAAAAAACGCTCAAAACTCGTTCCAATAATCTCAACTGTTCTTGGACTTATTCTAATCAGTGGTGGCGGCTTGTATTATTATTCAAAATCTACTAATAAATCTATCTCTAGCATCTTCTCTTTCAGTAAAAACAAATCTGATGAAGAAGCTTATGCTCAGATTCTTGAAAAATATAAGAAAGCAATGGATAAAGGTTATTCTGATAATGATTCTGAAGTAAATAAATATGCTATTAAAAATTATAATGATAATGGTAAAAATAAAGATTTCCTTCAATTTAATTATTATGATATAGATGGAAATGGTACAAACGAATTATTTATTACTGAAGAAAATAAACCTAATAGTCCTGTTGCAGTTTATTCATATGATTCTAACAATATTAGGGTGCTTTATCAAGCTCAATCTGATAGTGATATTCCACGTGCTGTATTCTATAAAAATCAGACTATTTGGATTCACACTCAAGAAAAAGATACTGACAGATATGTCGTTTATAAATTAAATGATAAAAAAGACAAGTATGACAAGATTCATGACGTAAACCTATCTGATAAAGAAAAGAAAGATGGTAAGTTTAAAGATACTGTATCGAATAATCAATACGGTTCTAAAGAAGAGTTTTTAAAAAATCGTCCACAGTCAAATGAAAAACTAGAAATACCTAAATCAGCTCGTAAAACTGTTTATACATACAATGAAGTTAAGCAGGAAAATAAAGAAGATAAAAAAGATGACAACAGTAAAAATCCAGAATTTACTAATTCACAATTAGCATTAATCGGTCGTGCATATGTTAATCAGTCTACTGATCCTAAAGTAGAAACTTTAAAACCAGATACTTTCTTTAGTATGCAAGAACAAAATGGTGCTTATGTTACAGACTTCGGAACTTTAGGTAGTAGTATATTAGTAAGAAGAGTTGATGATGGAATTGAAATAAAAATTATAGATTATGATAAACCTGTTGGTCAACGTGATTTTAAACTGTTCAAAAAAGTAACTTACAAAGAAATCCAAGAAAAATTCAAAAAAGAAGACATGGATAGAATTAATAAAACTATAGAAGAATATAAAAACACTAATAAGTATAAAAATGGCACGTACAAAATTAATGATTAATATTTTCTCTTAATTTAATTATTTCGCTAAGAAAACCTTCAAAACTTTAATTGTTTTGAAGGTTTTCTCTTTATTAAGAATTATAATAATTTTTCTAATCTACTTTCTGATTCAACTGTAAATACTGACACAGGTCTTCCTGATGTATAGTATTCAGCATCTTCACTAAGTATGTTTATATTAACTAAGTGATTTAAATATTTTCTAATAGTTATTCTAGAAATATCTAACTTATCTGCGATTTGTTGAGTAGTAAATCCACTATTATGCTGTTTTATAGCCTCTAGTACTTTCTTCAATGTGATTCTTGATAATCCTTTAGGTAGATTATCTTCCTCTTCTTCTACTCTACCAGAGTTTAAGTAATCATCGATTAAATCTTGGTTGATTTTTTCTTTTGATAATAATTTCACATAGTCTTGAACTTTATCAATTGCTTGTGCAAATCTTTCATAAGTAAATGGTTTTACTAAGTAATCCACTACTCCATTAGATAATGCAGCTTCTACCGTTTGAACGTCATTCGCTGCTGTTATCATAATAATTGGATATCCTTTTAATTCTGGTAAGAATTCGATTCCTTGTCCATCAGTTAGATAGTTATCTAAAACTATTAAATCAACATCATTGTTTGCTAAATATTCTCTCGCAGCTTCTATTGATGTAACATGACTTAAGTCATCAGTTAGTTCTTTCTTTTTAAAATACTCCGTATGTATCATCGCTACCATTGGATCGTCTTCTATTATTAGTACTCTCACTTTTTATTCCTCCTCGATTGGTATCTCTATTGTAAATTTTGTTTTGCCTACTTCGCTTTCCACGTCTATTAAACCATTATATTTTTTCACAATTGTATCAACGGCATTTAGTCCATATCCTCTGTTTTCCCCTTTAGTTGAATATCCTCTTTCAAATACATTCTCCAGTATGTCCTTACTAATTCCACAGCCATTATCATACACATTACATAATAGTATATTTTCATCTGTATTTAGGTATAAGTAAACAACAATTTTTCCATCTTCTTTTTCCCCTATAGATTCCATTGAGTTATCTATAAGTACTCCTAGAATAATTAAAAGTTCATTAAAGAGTTCATCTAAACCTTCTTGATTTAGAATCATTGAATCTGGATCAATTAATAACGATATATTTTTTTGTTGAGCTTCTCTAACTTTTGCAAGTAAAAAACCTGCTATTGCTGGTACTTTAATACTTTCAGATATATATCCGATTTTATCATGATAATCATCTTTTAGATAAGTGATGAATTTCTCAACTTCATCATAAGACTTCATCTCAATTAAACCATGCAGTACATGCAGTTTATTCATGAAATGATGACTCTGTTCTCTAAGGCTATCATTATATTTTTCTGTACCACTTAATTCTGTGATTAATTTTTTCATCTCACTTTGGTCACGTAGTGTAACCACAGCACCATATAACTTACCATTTTGATAGATTGCATTTCTATTAACTAGAACTTCGATGTGATTTAGAACTATCACTTCATCTCTACTTTGAAGATTTTCTTCTATTGTACTCTTGAAGAAAATTTCATACATCTGCTCAGGAATCTTTTCACCTTTTTTTACTTTAGAATACCCTGCTTTATCCAATATTTGGTTAGCACTACTATTCTTAACGATAACTTTCTTATCTATATTTATCGCTATAATTCCCTCAGAAACATGATCGGATATAAGATTTTTCTCAATATAATTGTATGCTATTTCTTCTGGTTCATAGTTTAACAATATACGTTTAAGTCGTCTATTATACACTACTGCTAACGTAATTGCAACTGCTATACCTATCAATAATCCAAATAATATTTTTTCTTGTGAGTGTAGTACTTGTTTTTTTACTGTTTCTTTAGTATATCCTACACAGACAACACCAATATTTTCACCATCTTCATCTTTTATTGCTGTGAAAAATCTAAGTCCATCTCCTAGAACACCACTTTGTTTACTATAGTGATCTCCAGAATGGAATGTCGAACTAATATCTGCTATATTAGAAAACTTTTCACCAACAAATTCATTTATTGGATGACTATATCTTGTAAAAGTATCATCCGTGATAACTACAAAGTCGGTTCCTGTTTCTTCCAATACTCTATTTGCATACTCTTGAATTCCTTTGGTTCTCCTATGATGTTTTACATCATCTATAACACCTTTATCATTAGCTACTACCTTTGCTGTGGAATAAATTTTTTGACGAATAATTTCATCCTCACGTTTTTTTATATATTCCGTAACAAAAAATGAAGTTACTAATAATGAAACGACTACCAGACCTGTCATTATCAACATTAACCTAGTTAATGTTCTATGTTTTTTTCTCACCCCTTTATCACCCCTCATCATTTTTTAAAACTTTCTTTCATATCTGTTTATTATAATTCAAAACTGCTTGTAATTCAAGTGTTCTCTTCTTATATCAACTTTATATATACTTTAAAATATTAAGATAATACGAATATATTTCCATAATGTAAATTTACATTTTAAATCGTTGTCAATTTTAAATTTTCTGAAAGTATATAAGTAATTATTGAACACTATGAATTTATATATATTCTATAAAATAGTATTATATTCTCAAATAAAAATATTTTAGTTTAATTTATTTTATTTTCACTTGAATAATTATGTACTATATGCTAGTATTTTATTAATGCAATTTTGCAGTTATTAGTATATTTTATATTTTAGGAGGTTCTCAATGGAGAGGGATGCAAAAAAAATATTTTGGTACACCCTAGCCTTCATGGCATTCTCAACTGTATGGGCGTTCGGGAATGTCGTTAATGGATACTCTGAATTCGGTGGATTAAAATCTATAGTTTCTTGGGTTTTAATTTTCGTAATTTACTTTATTCCGTATTCATTAATCGTTGGTGAGCTAGGATCTACTTTTAAAGATGCCGGTGGTGGTGTAAGTTCTTGGATTAGTTCTACACATGGTAAACTACTTGCTTATTATACTGGATGGACAATGTGGGTAGTTCATATGCCTTATATTTCTCAAAAACCATCTCGTATTATCGCAGCATTTAGTTGGACTGTATTCCGTGATAACCGTATTAGTAAAATGGATATCACATACTTACAAATCGCTTCTTTAGTTATCTTCTTAGTTGCTTTATTCTTGGCTGCACGTGGAGTTAACTTAATTAAGAAAATGGCGATGTTAGCCGGATCTTCAATGTTCGTTATGTCATTATTATTTGTAGTTATGGCTATTACAGCTCCATCTATTACTGGTGCTAAAACATTTGACATCGATTGGTCATTAGATACATTTATGCCAACATTTGATGTTAAGTATATTACATCTATTGCGATTTTAGTATTTGCGGTAGGTGGTTGTGAGAAGATTTCACCTTATGTTAATAAGATGAAAAATCCTTCAAAAGACTTTCCTCGTGGAATGATTGCTCTAGTAGTTATGGTTTGTACAACTGCGATTCTTGGGACTTTTGCCCTTGCTTTAATGTTTGATACAAACAATATTCCTAAAGACTTACTTACAAACGGAACTTACTACGCTTTCCAAACTTTAGGTAACTACTACGGTGTAGGTAACTTATTCTTAGTTATCTATGCAATTGTCGATTTAATCGGACAAGTTTCTGTTGTTATTATTTCTATCGATGCTCCACTACGTATGTTATTAAGTAGTGCTGATGAGAAATACATTCCTAAGAAACTATTAGTTAAGAACGAAAACGACGTATACGTTAACGGATTAAAACTTGTTGGAGTTATCGTTTCTATCTTACTAATTATCCCAATGTTTGGAATTAAAGAAGTTAATGATTTATTCAGATGGTTAGTTAAACTTAACGCTGTTACAATGCCTTTACGTTATCTATGGGTATTCGCAGCATATATCTTCTTGAAAAAATCTGCTGAGAAATTCCAATCTGAATATAAATTTGTAAAAAATAAATTTGTAGGTATGGGACTTGGAGCTTGGTGTTTCTTCTTAACTGCTTTTGCTTGTATCTCTGGTATGTACACTCCAGAAAGTACTTTCCAAACAGTTATGAACATTGTAACACCTATCGTTCTACTTTCATTAGGATTAATCATGCCTTACTTAGCTAAAAAATACAACAACAAATAATTATTTTAAGTCATATTAAAATTAATAAATTTCACCACTGAATTTAACGACTCAGTGGTTTTTTGTTTATATTTAACTAAATGTTTTTAAATAATAACTAGAAGAAAATAATTTTCTACTAGAATTTTATCTTATATTATTTTTATCATATTACTCCCTATTCTTGATTTTCTTTAAAAAACTTTTTATAATATTAATTATAAGATATTAAGGAGAAATGTTTATGACTAAAAATAATAATACTTCCCCAAATAATAAGGTTAATCAAAATAACGATTATCCAAATAATTATTATAATGGTGAACAAAATATCGAAGAATTTTATCAAAATAATAATCAATATTATAATAATTATGAAGGCTATACTGATTATAATACACAGAATAATAATATAAATAATTATAACAATGAAAATTACTATAATTATGACCAAGACAATAATGCTAACCAGAATTATAATGACTATAATAATGAATTAAATTATAATAACTATAGTCAAGATGAGCAATACGGACGTTATGATAATACATATTATAACAACTATAATCAAGGTCAAGATTACAGTTTTAATAACCAAAATTATAATCAAAACTACGATAACTATTCTCAAAATAATCAAAATTTTGGTTATGGTGAAAACAACTATAATCAAAATTATGAGAATTACACTCATGATTATTCGCAAAATAACTATAATAACGCAAACTATAATCCTCAGACTCTTCAAAATAATTATAATGAACAAAGTTTCGAACCTAAAAAGCCGTTTGTTTCTCAGTCATATAATCAAGGTAATTTTGAGAAACAAAATCTTAATAATTCACACCAGAATAACTCTCAAGAATTTGAGTACAACACATACTTTAATAATCAAAATAATGAACAAAAATTCACTAATGATAAAAACATCGTTACTCAACAGTCTATAAATAATAATGTTCAAGCTGAACAGTATAATGGGCAAAATAATGATAAAGGTATTTTTGAAACAGTTCCTACAGTACCACCTATTAGAGATAATAGATCAGAAGATGCCCTTTCTCCTAAGAAAGAAAAAAAATCTAAGAAAAAATTAATAGCAGCTATATCTACTTTACTTGGAATTGTATTATTAGCTGGTGGTGGCTACTATTATTATTCAAAAAAAACAAAAACTAAAACTATAGATGAGAATGAAGTATATGGATCAATTATTCAAAAATATAAAGCGGCTATTAACAATCCAGATAGTGCCGATAAATCCATTAATGCAGAAGCTTTAAAAGCTGCTCTAAAAGAGAAGAAGAATGACGATTACATAAAATATGTATTTTACGATATTGATGGTAATGGAAGAAAAGAGCTATTAATTGCTAGAAATGATAAACCTAATAACCCTATCGATATGTACACATTCGATAAGAACAATAAGGTAATTAGATTATTTAATCCTGAAACAATCGATAGAGCCATACTAGATAAACTTGGGGTTGATGGTTCTAATAATAACTCTGGTTCTGCAGTGTTTAAAGATAAAACAATTAGAATTAGAAAATTCGATAAAGATACGGGAGAATACAATTTCTTAAAATTCTCTACAGATGGAAATAAACTTGAAAAAACTAATGTAATTACGTTCACCGGTTTAGACGTTGATAATAGTAAGTATAAAGATATAACTACTGGAAAAGAATATGATTCTAAAAATTCATTTAACAGCACTTTCCCTCTACCTGAAATACTGAAATTCGATGGTGAAAATTGGAAATCAGTGAAAAACTTCGGAGAAAAAACTGAAGGTGACAAAAATAACAACAAAAATAATGCTAGTAACAACGAAAATAAAAAGCCTGATAATTATGAAAAAGCCTATGCCAGTGTTTTAAAAGATTATCAAGATGCTATTAACAAAGGTAAATCTGATAAACAAGATATAAATCCTGTAGCTATATCAAACTATAAAGTTTTCGGAGAAAAACAAGTTGGGAAAAACTTTTTAAACTATGGTTTCTTCGATATCAATGGTGATGGAAAGGATGAACTATTACTATTTACAGAAGCTAGTAAAGACAAACCGAATGAATATAGTCCAATGGATGTTTATACTCTTGATAAGAATAATAAAGTAGTTCGCATTACACCTGAATTTGTAAATGGTGAAAGAACTACACTAACTATTACTAAAGACAAAGCTTTTCATGTTTATGGTTCAGGTGGTGCTAAAGTTCACGGTTATACATTCTATAAGCTAATTAAAGATGGAACTGCTCTTGAAAAAACTGATGACTTCAGTTTTGATGCTGAAGTTAATCCTAAAGAATATGAGAGACATTACCCAGTTGATAAGATTGAAAACATTCCAGTAGAGCAATTTAAAGAAAAAGTTACTAATCAGAATAATTATATTAAATTTGATTTTTCTAAACGTAAGAGTATCTTTGATTTTGAAGGATAAAATTAAATGAAAATAGAACTGTGGATTTAAATTAAATTCACAGTTCTATTTTATTAAAAAGAGAGGTTTTAATTAACCTCTCTTTTTTGTTATTATTCTAAACCTTCTACGAAGCTATAAGCACTTTGTGCTGCTATTGCCCCATCAGATGCTGCTGTGATTACTTGACGGATTTCTTTTTCTCGTACATCTCCAGCTGCAAAAATACCAGGTACTGATGTTTCTAATTTTTCATTAGTTGGGATATATCCAGCTTCATTAGTAATTCCTAAATCTCTGAAATCTTGAGTTTGTGGTAACATACCAACATAGATGAATACTCCATCAGCTTTAATAGAACTTTCTTCACCAGTTTTTACATTTCTTATTTCAATTGAAGAAACTTTTCTTTCACCTTTAATTTCGTAGGCAACACTATCCCAAACGAATTCGATATTTTCTTTAGCAAACGCTCTATCTTGTAGAATTTTTTGAGCACGTAGTTCATCACGTCTGTGAACGATAGTTACTTTGGCAGCTAAGTTAGATAAGTATAAAGCTTCTTCTACGGCTGAATCTCCTCCACCGATAACTACTACTTCTTTATTTCTAAAGAATGCACCATCACAAACTGCACAGTAACTTACACCTTTTCCTGAAAACTGTTCTTCTCCAGGAACATCAAGATTTTTGTGTTCTGATCCTGTTGCAATTATGATTGATTTCGCTACGTATTCTTTTTCACCAGCAACTACATATTTAAGTCCGTCTCTAACTCCAACTTCTGTTATGTTTCCAAAACCAAATTCTGTACCGAATTTTTTAGAGTGTTCGAACATTTTTTCTGATAGTTCAGGTCCTGTAATCATTTCATATCCAGTATAGTTCTCAATTTCTTCAGTTGATAGCATTTGACCACCTGGATATTTTCTTTCTAGCATCAATACTGACATATTCGCTCGTGACGCGTAGATTGAAGCAGTCATACCTGCTGGTCCTGCTCCTACAATAATTAGGTCATAAATTTTTTCTGTCATATTTTCCACCTTCTCTTTTATGATTCTCTATACAAAATCTTCTTATCTTTATATTTTGTATTAAGCACTATTAAGTATATCAGACTTCCTACTACAAATACTAGTGAAAGGACTTGAGAAACTCTCAAGCTTCCTAGATATAGTGAATCTGTTCTCATTCCTTCAACGATAAATCTCTCTACTCCATACAAGATTAAGTATGCAGCGAAGACTTCACTTTGTGCAAGTTTATTTCTGATTAATAGAAGTATTACTAATGCGATTAAACACCATAAACTTTCATATAAGAATGTTGGTTGACGGTAAGCTCCATCAATATACATATTCTCTATAATAAAGTTTGGAATAAATCTATCTTGCAGATATTGTTGACTAACTGCTTCACCGTATGCTTCATGGTTGAAAAAGTTCCCCCAACGGCCTAGCATTTGTCCAACTAGTAAACTTGGCGCTATTATATCTAATAACTTGATAATCTTTATCCCTCTTCTTCTTGCAAAGAAGTATAACACTACAAATCCACCAATTAAACCACCGTATATCGCTATTCCACCATCCCAAATGGCTATCATACTAGCAAAATCACCTTTGTAAAATTCCCATCTGAATATTACGTAATATGCACGAGCAAAGATAAATGCTATAGGTAAAGCTATTAGCAATAAATCTAACATTGTATCTTTTTTTAATCCTCTTTTTGTAGCCTCTCTATCAGCAAGGTAGTATGCAAAAAATACTGTAGTCGCTATAATAATTCCATACCAATATACTGGTTTTGTAAATAAGTGAAAAGCGATTGGATCTAAGTAACCTAATGTCATATTATTCCACCCCATTATTCATATTATTTCTTTTTATTTCTTCTGCTAATCTTGATGTAAAATCTTTAGCTGTGTTAATTCCCATTTGATTTAATCTATAGTTCATAGCAGCAGATTCTATAATGATCGCTACATTTCGTCCAGGTCTTACGGGAATTGTTTTCTTCTCAATTTTTGAATTTAGAATTTCTTTACTTTCATTACCCAAACCAATTCTATCGTATTGTTTTTGATCATTCCATGTTTCTAAGTGAATATTTAACTGTAATCTCTTATCACTACGTACTGCCCCTGTACCAAATAATGTCATTACATTAATAATTCCTAATCCACGAATTTCTAATAAATGTTTGATTAAAGTAGATTCGCAACTTCCGATTAAGAATCCTTTTTCTATTTCTCTAATGTCTACTCTATCATCGGCTACTAAACGGTGACCACGTTTGATAAGTTCTAACGCTATTTCACTCTTACCAATTCCACTCTCTCCTGTTAATAGGACTCCTATACCGTAAACTTCAATAAATACTCCGTGTATAGAAGTTGTTGGTGCAAATACTCTTCGAAGGTGATTGGAAATATTTCCCATCAATTTCGTAGTATCTTGTCTACATCTTAATACTGGTGTATCGTATTTATTAGCCGCTTCAATTAGTTCTTCTGGAACTTCTAATTCTCTAGATATGATAATACATGGAGTTATACGCGTACATAACATACGCATTCTTGATTTTTTCTCAACATCCGGAATTAATTTAAAGAATGATAATTCGCTTGTCCCGAGAATTTGAATTCTTTTTGGTGAATAGTGAGAAAAATACCCTGCAAGTTGCAATGCTGGACGAGATAACTCGTCTGTTGTGATTTCTCTATCTAATCCTTTTTCACCACTTATTACTTCTAAATTCAATTTTTCAGCAAGCTCTCTTGTTGTAATTTTTGGCATAATTTTTTTCCTTTTTATTTCTTTTTAAATGTTTTTATTACTATCGTTCTTGGTTCAGTTTTAAATATAAAATTGAAAATTTTAATCGCTATTACTAACCCTATTGCTGTCCAAAACGATACTATCTCAAAATGTGGTGCCAATATATAAGAAACTGAATAAACTAATAAAGTCCTTACTAATAATGAAAATAGTCCTAAACTAAATATTGTTAATATTACAGTAACTATCAATAGTGGTCTAACTAATGTGAATAATATTGTAATCAGTAAAGCTCCAAGGAAACCATATATTGGATGATCAATTTTCAGTTTACCTTGTGTTAAACCTGCAAATGCTATTACAACTAATGTATTTACAATAATCTTCTTCAAAAAGGGCAAATATATTGCTTTAAATGTATCCATATATTTCCTTTCGATTGCTATTTTATATAAATTATAAAGGGAGTGACTCAAAAATCGTGATTTCGGAGAAATCGATTTTGTCGAGTCACCCCCGCAAAGTTTATTAGATATCTAAAAGTTTTTAAAATACAAAATTAGATATTAATAAACCACTACGACTATGCATTCTCATATAAACTTTATTGAATAGAGAACTTTTATGTTAGTCTCGTTTTAAAGTTTATTTTTTAATAATTATTTTGAAAACTCTTCAGTAATTTGAGGAACTACTTGTTTTTTACGTGATACAACACCTTCAAGTGTCATAAAGTCATTTTCTAGAGTTTTTCCAAATGCAGCTGCAACTTTATCTTGTTTTTCACCTAATACTAGTACTTCTGAATCTGAAGTTAAGATATTAGTAATTACAAATACATATGCTGCTAATCCTTTTGAAGATAATTCTGCATTGATTGCAGCTTCTAATTCTTCTTTTCTGTCAGCTACTTCGTTCGCATCAACTGTGTTAATTTGCGCAACTACAAGTTTATCTGCTCCTAAAACAAATTCTTTAGCATCTAAAGAAATTAGAGTTTCAACTGTTTTATCAGTTGTTGATGCTCCAGCTTTAAGCATAGCAAGACCATACTCTTCTAAATTAACATCTGCAATTTTTGCTAATTCTTCTGCTGCAACTTTATCTTGTAAAGTACATGTTGGAGATTTGAATAATAATGAATCAG
>CAUUCZ010000028.1:0-15589 GCA_963543895.1 uncultured Gemella sp.
ATGGTATAATCATGTTGACTTTTTGGATAGGGATTTTTGAGAAGTATAATATAGATATAGAGATTGGTGGGGACAGACTATTAGCTGCTGTATTTGGAGGATTACTAGCGGGACTTGGTCTTGGAATAGTTTTTCTTGCAGGAGGAACCACAGGAGGAGTAGATATAGTCGCAAAAATTGTACAACTTTATACAGGTAGTTCAATTGGAAGAATTATTCAAATTCTTGATGGTGTAATTATAGCGCTGACATTCGTAGTAGTTAAAAGTTTCCCAGCGATTCTATATACGCTTATTTATATATTTATCTGTACTAAGGTTATAGACTATGTCGTTGAAGGTGGTGTTCCTGGAAAAGGAGTAATGATAGTTTCGTCAGAAATAGAAGCTATCACTAAGAAAATTCAAGAAGATATGAATCGTGGATTAACTTATATAAAAGGACAAGGAAGTTATTCTAAGAAAGATATGAATATAGGTTATTGTGTAGTTTCAAGAAATGAAATAGGAAAACTAAAATCTTTGGTTTATAAAATTGACCCTCGGGCGTTCGTAACAATAACTGAAGTTCATGATATTATTGGAGAAGGGTTTAGTTACGATCAGCCTAAAAAAACCAGTTTAAGCTTTAAAAAGAATCAATAGCAAAGAATCTGAGAAGGGAATTTAGTTTAGTTGCTTTCTCAGATTTATATCTGAAGGAGAAAATATATATAATATGTTAAGGAATTATTATTTTAGATTAATAAGTGCGGTATTATTAATATCAATTTGTTGTTCATTATTCGGTCAAACATTATTAAAATTAATAGAATTAACTAGTAGTTATTATAAGTATTTATTGGTTTTAACACCATTGATATTAATTTTTACTAAGTTTAGTAATAAATATTTACACACCAATACGATAGGCATGAAGTATTTTATTGAAGCGGCAACTGAAAAAAAAGAGAAAGTTACGTGGAAATTCCCTTTTATTTTAACTTTGAATACTTTATTGGCTCATAGCTTCGGAGTGAGTGTAGGGCGTGAAGGTGTTGCTGTGCAGTTGGGTGGAGCTATTGGTGGTAATATTGCTCCAGATGATTTTAGTACAGAGAAAAAACAATTTTTTGTAAAATTAGGTATGATTTGTGGATTTGCTGGATTATTCCAAACTCCATTAGCTGCTGTAGTATTTATTTTAGAGGTTGTCAGTGACAAATTTAACTTTACTATTAATAAAATTCATGAGTATGTAACATATATTGTTGCAGCGTATATAAGTGCATTTTTATCACATAAACTAGGTTTGGAAAAGTTCTTTGTAGCTATAGATGTAAGTGAAATTAATATAAATTTAGAGTTTATTTTTAAATTAATCTTAGTTGGAGTAGTTTTTGTTTTTGTAGGAATTTTATTTGTTCTGCTTCAAAGAAAAACAAAAGAATTAGTAGCTTTGAATAAAAATATCATTTGGATTCTTCTAGTTATTTTTATTTTAGTTAGTATTGTTTTCGAGTACAGATACGCTTCATTAGGTACAAATTTAATTGGTCTTTCTTTTACAGATTTTGAACAGATTCAGGTTTATGATTTTATGTTGAAAATTATTTTAACAGCTATTTGTACAGGGATAGGCTTTAGTGGAGGAGAGGTTACTCCGTTGTTTGCTATTGGAGCGACTTGTGGAGTAATTTTAGGAATTTGGCTAGGGCTACCAATCCTAGTAACAGCAGCCTTAGGATACTGTTTAGTATTTTCAGCAGCAACTAAGACATATATTGCACCTATATTTCTTGCATTAGAAGTATTTGGATATAAAATAATGTTATTTGCAGTAATCCCTTCAATATTAATTTACTTAATCAATAAAAAATATAGTATCTATAAATAATTAAATACACCCTAGTGTGAAAATTCACGCTAGGGTGTATTATTATAATCCAAGTATATTTAGTATCTCTTTTTTATATTTTAATTTTTGTTCATCTTGATTATTTTCATCAAGATTTATTTTTATTTCAGATACAATTTCACCAGGTTTGTTTTTAATGATATAAATTCTGTCGCTTAGGTCAATAGCTTCGTCTATATCGTGAGTGATTAGTAGAGTAGTTATATCAAGTTTATTCTTGATTTCAAGATACCAAGAATGTAATGATATTTTAGTAATTGCATCGAGTGCACTGAAGGGTTCGTCTAGTAAAAACAGTTCTTCTTTGAACATATATGTACGTAGAAGTGCAACCCTTTGACGCATACCACCACTTAATTCACTAGGATATTTATCTTTATATTCATAAAGATTAAATAATTTAAGATTTTTTATTGCTTCTTCTTCTGCTTCTTTTTTATTGATTTTTCTAATTAAAAGTGGAAGTATAATGTTTTGAATAATAGTCTTATGTTCTAATAATAAGTCTTTTTGAAGCATGTAACTAACACGACCTTTATAATCTGTGTTACCTTTTATAGATATTTCTCCACTTTGAAGAGGATTTATTCCTGCAATAATGTTAAAAAGGGTAGTTTTACCAACACCACTTCCACCAAGTATAGAAACAACTTCATCTTTATCGACATGGATGTTTATATCTTTTAGTATTTTATTGTTAGGATAATTGAAAGATAAGTTTTTTATTGATAATATATTCATTATTTTATATAGTCATTGCTGAATCCAGTGTTTTCTGCAAGAGGTTGTTTTGTGATTTTGTTTTCGTTAACCCAACGGTAGAATGCATTCCATCTGTTAGCATCGAATTCACCCCAGTGATCTTTGTTTGATGCATATTGTTTAGATAGATATTTTTGAGATTCAACGACGAAATCTTTTTTATCTTTTAATTCTGGAGCATTTTTAATTAAAATCTCTGCAGCTTCTTCAGGATGTTCTATAGCGTAGACATATCCTTTCTTAATAGCTTTAAGAACTTTTTTAGCTTCTTCTTTATTTTCTTTTAAGTAATCGTTATTAGCGATAATTACTGGTGAGTAGTAGTCTAAGTCTTTATTGAAATCTTTTAGATAGAAGTAGTTAATATCTAATTTCATACTTTCAGCTAATTTACCATCCCATGCATAGTAAATCCAAGCTGCATCAAAAAGACCATTTTCTAGTGGAGTAACAGAGTTTGTATCTGTGTTAGGAGCTAGATTTAATTTGTTAGCATCTCCACCTTGTTTTTGAATTAATGATTTAACCATTGCTAATTCTACTGGATCATTCCAAGTTCCATATTTTTTACCTTCAAGGTCTTTAGGTTCTTTAATATTGTTTTTCTTAAGTGAAATAATACCAGATGTATTGTGTTCAATAATTGCAGCTACTGCAGTAATTCCTGCACCTTTAGAAAGTTTGTTAGCCATTGAGTCTTGGTAGTAAATACCAAAAGGTGCTTTATTATTAATAATTAAGTCAGAAGTACTATCTTCAGGCGCTGGCTTAATGTCAAGATCAATACCTTCTTCAGCGAAGTATCCTTTTTCTTTTGCTACATATAAACCAGTGTGGTTTGTGTTAATCGCCCAGTCAAGTACGAAATCTACTTTTTTAAGTTCTTTTTTCTCTGCATTTTTATTAACTGTACTACATGCAGTTAATGAGATTGCTAAGATAAAAGCAAAAACGCTAGTTAATATCTTTTTCATGATTTTCTCCTATGTATTTCCATTTAATAAATTTTTTCTCACTTAGTTTAACAAGTTCGATACTTAATAAACTGATAACCGATACTAGTATTATTATTGCAAACATAGTATCGTATTCAAATAATTTTTTCGCTTTAATCATGTAAACTCCAAGTCCTTCAAAACCACCTAGCCATTCAGCGACTACTGCTGCTATAAAGGCATAAGATACACTAACTCTAAGTCCTGCGTAAAAATAACTAAGACTTGTAGGAATTTTAACATGCCAAAGTATTTGTAATTTACTAGCATTCATAAGGCGTAAAAGAGTAATCATATCTTTATCGCAGTTTCTAAATCCATCTAGAATACTAACAACTATTGGGAATGTTGTCGTTAAAACAATTAATACGATTTTTGGTGTAAGTCCATAACCCAACCAAAGCACAAGTATAGGGGCTATTGCAATAGTTGGTATAGTTTGAGTTAGTACTAAAAGTGGATAAATTGTCTTATTGAAGATTGGTATGCTATCCATAATTAAAGCTAGAAGCCATGCTATGACTATTCCTAGGAATAGTCCTATAATTGCTTCGAGTAGGGTGATTTTGCTGTGAAATATTAATAGTTCGTAGTTTTTTATAAAAGCTTTAACTATTTCGACAGGTGTAGGTATGATATATTTTGGAAGTAAACCGAGATTACCAGCTCCTTGCCAAATAATCACTAAGCACAACATAGAAATAGTTGCTGCATATTTATTGATTAAATTTGTCAATTTTCTCATTTATTGTTAAAACATCTCCATAGTTAATTTTCACATTTGCAAAAATATTTTTACTGTCCTCACCCGCCAGGACAAAGCATTCTTTAAGAGAATCCATAAGTTCGTTGAATTCCCCTTCAATTACTGTTTCGAATGGAGTAACAATTACATTTGAATGCTTATTTTGTAGAAAATAGATAACTTTATCTATAATCTTTAATCTTCCATCATGATCATCCAGAGGAAGAATTTGTAATGCAATACTGCAATTTATCAAAATAAAAAACCTCCTTACAATATAAGGGGGGTCTAAGTTTGTCTTTAAGCTAAGTTGTGCCTACGCTAGCATTATCTAGATCAGGCGCGGTCGAAATATTTATATTCCCTCTCAGACTGTTCACAGACTCCCGTATAAATAATTATATCACACGTATGAAAAAATACAATAAAAGTGCTTACAGAAATAACAGTTTTCATGAAAAAATTAAAGAAAATAAATAATAAATGAAAATGATTTACATAAATAGTTGCATTTTCATTTAAAAACGTACTGATAAGAATATTTGAGTTGATGTGAAAGCCACAATTATAATATGGTAATAGGAAAATTATTTTTGATTTTTCTATTAATATATGGTAGAATTATTAATCATAAATAAAATAAAAGAGGGATATACCAGTGAAAATTTTAAGAGAAATTATGGAGTGGATAGTAGTTGTAGTAGTTTCTATTGCTATTTATCTGCTTATAAGCACATATCTTATCGCACCTTTTACAGTAAAAGGACATTCGATGGATTATACTTTTGCTGATAACGATAAAGTTTTCGTTAATAAATTCAGCAAAAATTTTGAGCGTGGAGATGAAGTTGTATTCCATGCAAATGAAACTGATGATTATATTAAACGTATAATCGGAGTTCCTGGAGACACTATAGAATACAGAAATGATGTACTATATGTGAATGGTCAGAAAGTTGAAGAGCCATACTTAGCTCAAAAAATTAAAGAAGCTAAAGCTTCTGGAACTGCACCATTTACACCAGATTTTAATATTGAATTTTTAAGTAGTACAAAATCTAAAACTGTGCCAGAAGGTACATACTTCGTATTAGGAGATAACAGACAACACAGTACAGATAGTCGTGTATTTGGATTTGTTAAGAAAGAAGCTATGATTGGAAAAGTAAGCTTAAGATACTATCCATTTAGTTCATTCAAATTCTTTTAATAAATACTAAAAGAAAAATTTAATATATCGAATTATTTTAGTTGCTAAAAATTTAGCGTTATGCTAGAATAATATACGGGCACTCTTAAAGAGTGATTTAAGAAACCACCCCCTGCGATAATTTCGTAGGGGGTTTATTATTTTTAATAGAAGGAGAACACAATGACAAAGTATATTTTTGTAACAGGTGGAGTAGTATCATCATTAGGAAAAGGTATTGTAGCGGCATCAGTAGGTCGTGTATTAAAAAATAGAGGATTAAAAGTAACATTACAAAAATTTGATCCATATTTAAACGTTGACCCTGGAACAATGAGTCCATATCAACACGGAGAAGTTTTCGTTACAGAAGACGGAGCTGAGACTGACTTAGACTTAGGTCACTATGAAAGATTTATCGATGTTAACTTAGGACAATATTCTAACGTAACTGCAGGACGTGTTTATTCTTCAATTATTGAAAAAGAACGTCGTGGAGATTATTTAGGAGGAACAGTTCAAGTAATTCCTCACGTAACAAATGAAATCAAATCACGAGTATTATTAGCAGGAGAATCTAGTGATGCTGATGTTGTAATTACAGAAATTGGTGGAACAACAGGAGATATCGAATCTTTACCATTCTTAGAAGCAATCCGTCAAATTCGTAGCGATTTAGGGCGTGAAAATGTGTGCTTTATTCACTGTACATTATTACCGTACATTAAAGCTGCAGGAGAAATGAAAACTAAGCCAACACAACAATCTGTTAAAGAATTACGTGGTTTAGGTATTCAACCAGATATTATCGTGGTTAGAAATGAACTTGCTTTAAACGACGAGCTACGAGCTAAGATTTCATTATTCTGTGATATTCCAAAACAAAATGTTATCGAAAGTCGTGATGTAAGTAATTTATATCAATTACCAGTAAATCTTAAAGCTCAAAAAATCGACGATATCGTCTTAAAACACTTCGGATTAACTGCACCAGAAGCGGATATGACTGAATGGTTAGCATTAGTTGATAGAGTAGATAATTTAAAAGAGAATGTAAGAATTGCATTAGTAGGTAAATACGTAGAACTTCACGATGCTTATATTTCTGTTGTAGAATCTTTAAAACATGCAGGATATAAACACAATGCTAAAGTGAAAATTGATTGGATTCAATCTGAAGATATTACAGAAGAAAATGTTCATGAGTATCTTAAAGACGCTGATGGAATTCTTGTACCAGGTGGATTCGGTGATCGTGGAGTTGAAGGTAAAATTACTACTATTAAGTATGCACGTGAAAACAAAGTACCATTCTTCGGTATTTGTTTAGGTATGCAACTTGCTGCTGTTGAGTTTGCACGTAACGTGTGTGGTTTAACTGGAGCACACTCATCAGAATTAGATCCAAACACACCATACCCAATTATTAACTTATTAGCGGATCAAGAGAATGTTGTTGAAATGGGAGGCACTTTACGTTTAGGAAGTTACCCATGTACATTAGTAGAAGGATCTGTAGCTCATAAAGAATATGGAGAAATAAATATTACTGAGCGTCACCGTCACAGATATGAATTCAATAATTTCTATCGTGATCGTTTAACTCAAAAAGGAATGGTATTATCAGGAGTTAGTCCAGATGGTAAATTAGTTGAAATCGTAGAAATTCCTGAACACCCATGGTTTGTAGCTGGACAATTCCACCCAGAGTTTAAATCACGTCCAGAAAAAGCACACCCATTATTTGCTGGATTCATTAAAGCAAGTTTAGAGAATAACAGATAAGAATCTCTATTATAAATTATGAAATTATTAAATTTAATAGCTGACCTTGAAGAAAATCGTGATGAACTTTTAGCTGAATCAATGTCTAAGTATATGCAGGACAAGTTTAGTTTTTTAGGTGTACGTGGTGCAACTAGAACGGAAATCTATAAAAAATATTTTCCAAATGCTAGGAAGACTAAAACCATCGATTGGGATTTTGTAGAGAATTGTTGGAATAAAGAAGAGAGAGAATTTCAATATGTAGTTGTTTATTATTTAAAGGCAATGCAGAAATTCTTAAAAAGAGAAGACATTTCAAGGTTAAAATATCTAATAGTGACAAAATCATGGTGGGACACTGTTGATTTGCTGGCTAAGGTTGTAGGTAGTTTGGTTATTCGTATCGAAGGTTATAATCGAATAATGCTAGAGTGGAGTAAAGACAGTAATATTTGGTTAAAAAGAGTAGCTATTTTGTACCAATTATCTCTTAAAGAAAAAGTAGATAAACAAAGTTTAGAAAGAATTATAGTAAATAACCTGGGAGATAGTGAATTTTTCATTAATAAAGCAATAGGTTGGGCACTTCGTGATTACTCTAAATATAATCCAGAGTGGGTCAGAGAATTTATTAAACAAAATAAGGATAATATGGCTAACCTTAGCATAAGAGAGGCTAGCAAGTATATATAAGAAAGGAGCGATTTTTTAATCGCTCTTTTCTTTTTTAAAAGATTAAAAATTAAAAGAATTACTAATAGTTAGTGGAATTGGTATCTGATTATCACATATAATGAACCAATATATTACGAATATCAGAAAGAAGTTAATGATATCTCTTTTTTCATTAAAAATAAAATGTTATACTATTATTAAAAGATAAATAGGAAATGATTCAAAAATGGTTATTTTTATAATAAGTTTTATCGAGTCATCTTCGGAAAGTTTATTGGATATCTAAAAACATTTTAAAAGTGAATTTATATATAAATAGGCCTCTAGGTCTATAACTTTCTATATAAACTTTTTTAAAATTTAGGATTTTTGGGTCACTCCCGTTAAAATAGTGAAATAAATTTAAAGGATTTAAAAAAATGAAAAGAATAGTTATAAGCTTTTTTGTAATAGTTCTTTCCGTTGTATTATTTGCTGTACTTCCTTTTGTTTTTAAGAATAAGCAGGAAGAATATATAGACTTTTCAGAAGTAACAGAAGCTGTTGATAATACTTCAAAAGATGATGAGACTCTGAGAATTGGTCTGATATCTGTTACAGGAGATAATAAGAGTTATATTTTGGAGAAAGAATTAGCTAATTATATCGGCGAGAAATTAAATAAGAAAGTAAAGTTAATACAGAAAAAAAGTTATAGAGATATAAATGTCTTATTAAAAAATAATAAGATAGACGTTGCGTTTTTATCAACAGGAGCATATTCATTGTATGAAGATAAGGAATCTTTAGAACTTTTAGCAAGACCAAATAGGGGAAAAACATACTATCATCCCATAGTTATAGCTAAAAAGGACTCTAATATAAATAGTATAGAAGACTTGAAGGGTCAGAGCTTTGCATTTGTAGATACTTACAGTTATTCTGGATACTTAGCGATGAATGATTATTTAAAGAAAAATGGTATGTCGGTAAATAAGTTTTTCAGTAATAGTTATTTTACTCACAGTCATGAAGAATCAATAAATCAAGTAACTAATGGTACTGTAAAAGCCGCTATTGTCGATGATTGGGCGTTACAGTATATTCACAATAATTTTCCTGATACTGCTCTTAATATAAAAATAATAAAAACATTTCCAGAGGTTGCTACTGGACCAGTAGTAACGCATAAAAACTATGAAGAAAAAGATAAGATTAAAGAGATTTTGCTATCTATTGATAAAGATAGTGCAATAAAAGGCACGTTATCACAGCTTCAAATTGAAAAATATGAAGAAACCAAAGCTAGTGATTATCCTAATTTAATAAGTGAGGATTAATATATGGCAAAATTAAAGATAAAAAATAAGATTATAATATTCTTCATAGTAATTTATACTATATATTTAAGTGTGATTTTGGCTTTTACTTATGTTAGCAATAAAGATATACTTGAGAGTGCTTTAAAAGATAGAATAACGCAGACTTATTATCAACTTTCAGGAAATATTTCTGAAAATATAAAGACAGAAAATACTTATGAAATTCATCAAAAAATACATAGTGCAGCATTAAATAATGAAGTTGCATACATTATTGTATTTGATAATGAAAAAAATATCTTAGGAAAAACATTGAAAGAAATCCCTCAGAAAATTTCAACGTTTAATGATGAACAGTTAAACAACTTTAAGAAATATGATAGTTCAAGAGGCGAAATATTAGAGTATATATCTCCTATCGATGATGTTAATATCGGTTATATTAGAGTTGGATTTTACACGAAAAATATTTATCTGAAGACATATAGTCAGTTTTTAAGAATTCTTATTTTAAATATGTCAGTATTTGTTATGCTATTAGTTATTGCATACTACGTTTCAAAATTAATAGAACGCCCAGTGCAAGATTTAACTTCTGTAACCGATGAAATAATTCGCGAAGGAGAATATAGGACAAAGATAGAAAAAGAGAATTATAGTCGTGATTTCCATGTCCTTGTCAGCTCTATAAATAAAATGGTTGAGAACAATAAAAAGAATAAAAAATTAAATAACTATCTATTAAATAAAATATTTAGAATTCAAGAGGAAGAGAAAAAGATGTTGTCGAGAGAACTTCATGATGAAGTTAGTCAATCTCTAGCAAGCCTTCTATTTTTAATAAGTAATTTAGTAGATAAAGAGAGTGACCAAAAGAAAAAAGATCGCTTATTATTAATTCAGTCAGAAATAGAGAACAGTTTAAGTAATATTAGAAATATAGCTGTTAATTTGAGACCACCTAGTGCTGAACTTAGCTTAGGAGAAGTAATTAGTAAATATATTGAAGATTACAAGAATCTATACGGTATAGATGTTGAGTTTTATAGCAACTATGAGGGTGGAAAAAATAATAATTTTGATATTACTCTTTATCGTATTATTCAAGAATCATTATCGAATATAAAACGCCATTCAGGAGCTACAGAAGTTCAAATTAAATTATATGAAAATACAGACTATATAATTTTAACTATTGCGGACAATGGAATAGGATTAACTAAAGAACGAGTCGAACTAGCGAAAAAACAAGGACGATTAGGAATTTATGGTATACAAGAGAGAATTTTTGATTTTTCTGGTGAATTTAAACTATTTAAAAATGATAAATACTCTACTATACTGATGTGCAAATTTAAAACAGAAATGTTAATAGAGGAGAAAACTGATGAAAATATTATTAATTGATGATCATAAATTGATAAAGATAGGTATCAAGGTTCTATTAGAAGACAATAAAGACGTAGATGTTATAGATGATTGTTCAAGTAAAAAAGAATTCTTAGAAAAGATAACTAATGATTCTTATGACTTATTTATATGTGACATATCATTACCTGACGGAACTGGCTATGATATACTTGAAGTAATAAAAGAGAAGAAAATAAATACAAAAGTGATTATTTTAAGTATGCATGAAGATAAATCCTATATGAAAAAAGCATTTAAATTAGGAGCCTCGGGCTATGTAACGAAGAGCACAGCTCATGAAGAAATACTCCATGCTATAGATAAAGTTATGTTTAAAAATGATATATACTTAAATGAAAAATACGCTACAATTTTCTATGAATTATTTAAAGAAGATAAGGAAATAGAACTTAGTGAAAGAGAAAAAGAGGTAGGACGATATATTGTTGAGGGTTATACATTAACTGATATTGGGGAAAAATTGTTCTTAAGTGTAAAAACTGTAGATACGTATAAGAAACGTCTTATGGAAAAAACTAATACGAAGAAAAGAAGTGAACTAGTAGAATATCTAAAGTCGAACTTAATATTATAGTAATAAATATAAAGAAAATACGGGTGATTATAGGAATCAGCCGTATTTTCTTTATAAAAAAACACCTCTATCAATTTAAGGAGGATCGATGATCTTAGTTGATAGAGATGTTTTTTTCATTAGTTTTCTAATTGTTTAGATGTTTTCTTGAATAATGTTAATGCGATGAATACGAATGCTAATACACAAGAAATGATTAATGCGTAGAAACCTCCATTCCATCCGAACACGTCAACAAGTTTACCCATTACATAACCAGCACTTGCTGATCCAAGTAGGTAACCGAATAGTCCAGTAAGACCAGTAGCTGTACCTGTAGCAACACGTGGAACTAAGTCGGCTGCTTGAAGACCGATCATCATAACAGGTCCGTAGATTAGGAATCCGATAGCTACTAGACAGATGTTGTCGATAAGTGGGTTACCTGGAGGGTTTTTCCAGTAAATGAATACTGCAACAAGAACTCCTGTTAAGAATAATAACATTGGAGGAGCACGGTGCCCTTTGAACACTTTGTCACTTAAGTAACCACTAGCTAACATACCGAAGATACCAGCATATTCATATAAGAAGTAAGCCCAGCTTTGTTTGTCAACAGAGAAGTGTTTTACTTCTTTTAAGTATGTTGGAGCCCAGTCGATAATTCCGTAACGAACGAAGTATACGAATACGTTAGCAACTGCGATAGCCCATAGGAATTTGTTGTTAATGATGTATTTAAAGAAGATATCTTTTGCTGATAATGTGTGAGCAGATTCAACTTTTTCTACAATTTTTTCACCTTTCCATTCGTCTACAGGTGGTAAACCTTCAGATTCTGGAGTATCTTTCATTAGGTAGAACATGATAATTGCTAAGATAATAGCAATAGTCGCTGGTAAGTAGAATAATGATTGCCAAGCACCAAAAACAGAAAGTCCTAAAAGTGCAAGAGGTCCGATTAAACCACCACCAAGGTTGTGAGAAACGTTCCACCAACTCCACCAAGCACCACGCTCAGAAGCTGAGAACCAGTTAGTCATTGTTTTGGCACCAGGTGGGTATCCCATACCTTGGAACCATCCGTTAAGTGCTGATAAGAAAATCATTAATGTTAATGAAGATAGCACTGCAGGAACAAGACCAAAAATTAAGCTGACAGCAGCAGAAGCAACTAAACCAATAGTAATAAAGTACTTAGGATTACTTCTGTCTGATACGTTACCCATGATGAATTTACTGAAACCATAAGCTAATGATAGAGCAAGTGAAACTTTCCCTAAGTCAGCTTTAGAGTAACCGTATTGATCGATTAAATAAGGGATAGCAAGTGAGAAGTTTTTTCTGATTAGATAGTATGCTGCGTATCCAATGAATACCCCTGAGAATACTTGCCATCGAAGTCTTTTGTATTCAGCGTCTGTACGAGCACTGTCGATTCTCGGTTTAGGCGCTGAAGCTTTTAGAAATGAAAACATTTAGAATTCCTCCTTAACTTCAATTATATATAATATTAAATTAATATAGTTTTTTTATTATAAAACCTTTTATTTAATAAGTTTTTATAGCAATTTGTTATTTTTTGAATTGCATATTTATTAAAACTATTTAACTTATAAAATTATTATATAAGACTAGAAAACGTTTGTAAATGGTAATAGATAAAGTTTTTTTCTTTTAGAAAATACCTTACAGTTTTTGTAAGAAAAAACCCTACAAAAAGTTCAATTGACAAGTCAATTATAGTATAGTAAAATTATTTATATCGAATGATTGACGAGTCAATCGAGAAAGGAGGAAAATATGGATGTAAAAGAATGTGTAAAATTATTACATGACATAAAAATATTAGAGAGAAAAGTTGCGGATATATTTGAAAAGAAACTGGAAATAAGTTTAACAAGATTTCAAATAATTAAATATTTATATGAAGTAGAGGTCGCTACACCTAAGCAAATAGCACAAATATTAAAAATAGATGCAGCTGCTATAACTAGGCATCTAAAAAAATTAGAAGAGGGAGGATATGTAAGAAAAAGACGTAATGAAGACAATAATAGGGAAGTGTTAGTTGAAATTACACAATTTTCTAAGAGCAAGATAGATCAGTGCGTTAAAGAGACTGACGTTAGAACGCTAATTGATGAAGAGTTTACTGATGAGGATTTTAAACAGTTGGGAATTCTTCTTAATAAATTTAATAATAATATAAAATAAAAAGAGGTAAAAAAATGAGTATATTAACAATAATTTTAACAGTATTAGTAGCACTATTATTTTTCTATATTATGTATTTAGAAACATTTGCTGCAGATTCTGACAGTACAAGTAGAGTATTTAATATTGAAAAAGAAGAGTTACAGAGACCTAATTTAAACACGTTATTTAAAAATCAAGGTGTATATAATGGATTAATCGGAGTAGGGTTACTGTATGGAACATTCTTATCAAAAAATCCTAAAGAAATTGTAGGAATGTTGCTAATTTATATTATTCTTGTTGCGATTTACGGTGGTATAACTAGTGATAAAAAAATCATTCTAAAGCAAGGAGGATTACCAATCCTAGCTTTAATTACATTATTATTTTAGAGAGGTATAAGCATGAAAAATACAGCGGTAATTATTGGTGCTACTGGCGTAGTAGGTAGAGTAATTTTAAATGAGATACTAAGTGGTGAATATTATGATAGAATTTATATTTTAGGAAGAAGCTCTATTAGTAAATTACCTGATGAAGAAAGATTAACAAAAATAATCATAGATTTTGAAAATATTAATTTTGATACGAGTATATTGGAAAATGCAGATGTTTTTGCGAGTCTTGGAACAACAATAAAAATAGCAGGTTCAAAAGAAAATCAAAGGAAAATTGATGTTGATTATACTGTTAATTTTGCTAATCTTTGTGAGGGGAAAGTAAGAAGCTTTAATGTTGTTTCAGTAATAGGTGCTAATAGCAAATCTAAAAGTTTCTATACTTCATTAAAAGGTGAATTAGAGGACAGATTAAAAGAACTGAATCTTGGAGTTTTAAGAATTTTTCAGCCGTCTCTACTTATTAGTAAACGCGAAGATAAGAGGTTTTTTGAGGGCTTATTTATAAAAATTTCACCAATATTCCAAATTTTACTAAAAGGTAAAATGAAAAAGTATAGTCCAATAGAGGCTAGTTTATTAGGAAAAGTAATAGTTCGTTTCACAACTGAAAATAAAGGTACTGGAACATATACTTATAATGATTTTTAATAGAAATTAGACTAAATTATCTAGAAATAATTGATAGTTGTTATCAATTATTTCTAGATTTTGTTTTTTATTTATTGTAGAATATAAATATAACATATATTAAGGAGTGATATTATGAAGAAGGAAATGGGACACAAATTTTTAAAAAATCTAGGTAAAACTAGATTAAGACCTGGAGGAATCAAAGGTACCAATTTTTTATTTGCTCATATAGAGTTTAAAAAAGGTGATAGGATTCTAGAAGTTGCTTGTAATAGAGGTGTAAATCTTATTGCTTTAGCTAAACAATATCCAAAAACTACTTTTATAGGAATAGATGTGGATAAAGTAGCAATATTAGAAGCACAACTTGAGGCGATGAAAAATAATCTTAATAATATTGAATTTATTAGAGCTGATGCCTTCCATTTAGAATTTTCGGATAATAGTTTTGATTATATTATTAATGAAGCGATGTTAACTATGTTTAGTAATAAGAGTAAGGCAAAAGCATTAAGTCAGTATTATAGGGTATTGAAACCAGGTGGATTACTATTAACTCATGATATCTTATTGCTGAATAAATATGAGAAAACAAAAAAACAATTATCTGATGCGATTAATGTAAATGTATCACCATTATCTAAAGAGGACTGGTTATCACTATTTGAAGAAGCAGAATTTAAAACGGTCAACTGTATGCATGATAAACTTACACTACTTACAGTATCGGGACTATTGGCAGATGAAGGGGTAATAAATTCACTAAGAATAATTAAAAACGGTTTTAAAAAAGATAACAGAAAGCAATTTATTAAAATGGGAATAACTTTTAAAAAATTAGAAAAAGATATGAATTTTATTTGTTTTGTTAATAAAAAAGTTTTATAATAAGAGTAAGAAAACGTTTATATAGAAAATATTTATAGAGATAAAATTATAATAAGGAGAATTAGTATGAGTGTAGGAATAATTTTTGAAGAAGCGGAATTATTAAAAAAACATGACAGATTTAAATTAGTAAAAAAAGTAGGGAAACAAGGTGAAC
>CAUUCZ010000029.1:0-15520 GCA_963543895.1 uncultured Gemella sp.
GTGGTTTTTTGTTTCGGAGACTTCGCCTCCTCAACTGGCTAAAGCCTTTAACAAAAAAATGTACTGTATGAGATTTCACTCATACAATACATTTAATTATCTATTTAACCCAATTAACAAGTTCGTCAGCCTCTTTAGGACCTTTTGAACCTTGTTCATAAGTATATAATGGAGAACCTTGTTCTTCATATTTAGCAATTAGTTCATTAACAAACGTCCAAGAAGCTACGATTTGGTTCCATTGCGAGAATAATGCTCTATCCTCTCTGAAGCAAGCATCTAATAGTCTTTCATACGCTTCTGGAGTATTAATTATATTTTCTAATATACAACTTTGACAAAAATCTAAAGAGATAGGTTGTAATTCTTGTTCAGTTCCTGGTTTTTTAGCATTAAATTGGAAATACACACCTTCTTCAGGTTGAATTTTTATTATTAATACATTACCTGGAGATGATCCAACAGCTTTAAATTGAACTACTACTTGAGTTTCTCTTTTTTCTAGTTTTTTACCAGTTCTTATAAAGAATGGTACACCTTCCCAGCGTTCATTATCTACGAATAATTTTAACGCTGCGTAAGTTTCTGTCTTAGAGTCAGCAGGGATATTTTCCTCTTGTAGATACCCTTCATATTGTCCCATTACTAAACTTTCATGAACATCCTCAATAGGTTTAAGTGAAGCAAGAAGGTTATATTGACTTTCGTGGATACCTCGGCTTCCTGATTCTTTAGGTTCTTCCATCGCTACTAGCGATAACACTTGTAATAAATGGTTTTGAACCATATCTTTTAAAGCACCGCTCTTGTCATAGTAACTCGCTCTTGTTCCAACTCCAACTGTTTCAGCAGCAGTAATTTGAACATTTTCGATAAAGTCTTTATTCCAAATACCTTTGAAAATTATATTTTCAAAACGTAAAGAAAGGATGTTTTGAATCATTTCTTTACCTAAATAATGGTCGATATGATAAATTTCATTTTCATCAAAGAATTTTGCTAACTCATCATTTAGTAATCCAGCTTTTTCCAAATTCTCTCCGAATGGTTTCTCAATAATAACCTTCGCATTATTTTCAGAACAATGTTTTTTAAGTCCGTTCGTAATAGTTATGAAGAACGAAGGCGCCACTGCAAAGTAGTATACATGATTTTGAATACCTTGTTCAGCATAGAACTTTTGTAACATTTCATAATCATCTTCGTTTGTCATATCCATTTTGAAATAAATAATTCTCTTAGCATATTCATCGAATTGATCATCATCAAATTTTGTACGAGCATATTCTTTAACCCATGTACGAGCAATATCAATATAATCTGATTGCGTGTATGCTCTACGACCTATCACAACAATCTTAAAATCATCGGCTAATTTACCTAATGCGTTTAAGTTATATAATGCAGGTAACAGTTTTCTATATGTTAAGTCTCCTGTACCCCCAAAAAGTGTTATAGCTGTTTTATTTTCCATTGTTTCCAACCCAGTCATAGTGATAACTTCCTTCTTTATCAGTTCTTTCAAAAGTATGTGCTCCAAAATAGTCACGTTGTGCTTGAATTAAGTTAGCACCACTATCAGCTGTAGTGTAGATATCTAAGTATGAAATTGCAGATGTCATAGCACTTAGTGGTAATCTGTTAGTGATTGCTAATGTAGCAACTTCACGTAAACTATCTTGTCTTGTTTCGATTACTTCTTTGAAGAATGGATCAAAAATTAAGTTTTCTAATTTTGGATTATTTTGGTACGCTTCGATAATGTTTTGTAAAATTTTCGCTTGAATAATACATCCTCCACGGAAAATTTTAGCAATTTGTGAATAATCAAATGTCCACTCATATTCTTTTTCAGCAGCTTGTAGTAATTTAAATCCTTGTGCATAAGATACAATTTTCGAAATAAATAATGCATCTTTCACAATATTTTTTAATCTTTCTTTATCTTCTACAACCGCATAAGGTTTACGAGTGAATTCTTGTTCAGCACGAACACGTTCTTCTTTAAGATTAGACATATATCTTCCATTTAAGGCAGCTGTAATAACTGATACATCAATTCCTAAATCAATAGCTTGTTCGTTAGTCCATTTACCTGTACCTTTTTGTTGAGATTTATCTAAGATTTTATCCACTAAGTAGCTTCCATCTTCTTCTTTAACTTTGAAGATATTTGCAGTAATTTCAATTAGATAAGATTCTAACTCACCCTTATTCCACTCTTCAAAAGTTTCTTGTAATTCTTCATTAGTAAATCCACCTAAGTGTTTAAGAACTTTGTAAGCTTCAGAGATTAATTGCATATCTCCGTACTCAATACCATTGTGAACCATTTTAACATAGTGACCTGCCCCACCTGTTGAAGTGTAGCTACAGCAAGGAACATCATTCACTTTAGCAGCAATAGCTTCTAAAATCGGACGAATTTCTTCATATGCTTTTTCATCTCCACCAGGCATTAGAGCAGGACCAAATCTTGCACCTTCTTCTCCTCCTGATACCCCAACACCGAAGTAGTTGATTCCTTTTTCTAATAATAAATCGTATCTTCTTTGAGTATCTTTGAAGAATGAGTTTCCTCCATCGATAATAATATCACCTTTTTCTAATAGTGGTGTTAATTGTTCTATTAAACTATCAACCGCAAACCCAGCTTTAACCATTAAAACGACTTTTCTAGGTTTTTCTAGACCGTCAATTAGCTCTTGTAGAGAATATCTTCCTACTACATTTTTATGTGGGTGTTCTTCTAGCATTTTATCAACTACAGTTGTTGTTCTGTTGAATACTGCAACTTTAAATCCATTGTCCGCGATATTTAAAGCTAAGTTACTTCCCATTACTGATAAACCAATAACTCCTATGTTCTGTTTCATTAATGAACCTCCTGATTGTTTCTTACCTAAGATTATACCACTAAACATATTGAATATGGAAATAATTTTGCTCGAAAAAATTTTTTCTTATTATTTACTTTAGTTACTTAATGTATTAAATATTAAATTTAATATTAATCTGTAACAAGTACAAAAATTTATTTTAGAAAATAAGTAATCTTTTTTCTTTAATGTATACGTTTTATTTGCTATATTACAGATGTTTATATTTTTTAGTTTTTTTACCACCCTTCTTAATTAACACTTATTTTCGAAAATATACATATGCAATTTTTTTATTAAAATTATTAAAATCAACCTTTAAATATATAAATATATATCAAAAACTTAAACAAAACACTTGATTTATACTTCTTCATAATATATAATGTTAGCAAGTAATGATAACGTTTACTTATTAAAAATAAAAAAGGAGAACTAAACTATGAGTGAAGTTAAAGTTTTAAAAAATTTTATCAATGGGGAATTCGAAAACAATTCAAATTATGACTATCTTGACGTGCTAAATCCGTCAACAGAAGAAGTTATCGCAAAAGTACCTTCTTCTTCAAAAGAAGATGTAGACCGAGCTATCGATATTGCTGAAGTTGCACAACGTGATTGGGAGAAATTACCAGCTGTCGAAAGAGGAGCATATCTAAGAAAAATCGCGGATCGCATTCGTGAACGTGAACCAGAAATTACACAAACTATCGTTAACGAAGGTGGTAAAACTTTCGCTTTAGCTAAAGTTGAAGTATTATTTACAGCTGATTATTTAGATTATATGGCTGAGTGGGCTAGAAGATACGAAGGAGAAATTATTCAAAGTGATAGAAAAGATGAACACATCTTCCTATTCAAACGCCCTCACGGAGTAACTACTGGTATCCTTCCTTGGAACTTCCCATTCTTCTTAATCGCTAGAAAAGCTGCACCAGCTTTACTTACAGGGAATACAATCGTTATTAAACCTAGCCAATTAACACCAATTAATGCTGATATTTTCGCTGAAATCTGTGTAGAAGTAGGACTTCCTAAAGGTGTTCTTCACATTGTTCACGGTCGTGGATCTGTAGTTGGAAATAGATTAGCTTCTAACCCTAAAGTTGGATTAGTAAGCTTAACAGGTAGCTTAACAGCCGGACAAGAGGTTATGAAAGCTGCAGCTGAAAACATCACTAACGTTTCTCTAGAACTTGGAGGAAAAGCACCAGCTATCGTCTTCAAAGATGCAGACTTGAATCTTGCTGCAAAAGCAATCGTAGCTTCACGTGTAATTAACTCTGGACAAGTATGTAACTGTGCCGAAAGAGTATATGTACATGAAGATGTTAAAGCTGAATTCGAAAAATTATTATTCGCTGAACTTGATAAAGTTAAATTCGGTGACCCTAATAAAGAAGGTGGCGTAGATTACGGACCACTTATCGAAAAACGTGCTTTAGATACTGTTGCTGAAAAAGTTGCATACGCAGTTAAACAAGGTGCTACTCTATCTTACGGTGGAACTCGTGATGAAAACCAAGTTGGATATTTCTTTGGACCAACTGTTTTAACTGATGTAACTAACGAAATGAACATCATGAAAGAAGAAACATTCGGACCTGTAATTCCAATCGCTACATTCAAAACTTTAGAAGAAGTATTAGAATATGCTAATGATTCAGAATATGGATTAACTTCATCAGTTTATACTACTAACCTAAACACTGCATTTAAAGCAGTTAATGGACTAAAATTTGGTGAAACATACATCAACCGTGAAAACTTTGAAGCAATGCAAGGATTCCACGCTGGACGTCGTAAATCTGGTATCGGTGGAGCAGACGGTAAACACGGTTTAGAAGAATACTTAACTACTCAAGTTGTTTACATGCAATTAGATAATGAATAAAAAAGAAAACCCAGATTCTAGAAATTATAGAGTCTGGGTTTATACTATTGTTACTGGTTAAGGAAAATGGATGTAATCCAAAATTAAGGATTACATCCATTTTTTTAACTCATATTATTAATTGAATAATCCTGGAATAATTGGTGTTGGTGTGTCAGAATCATCAATTCTAACTCCATCCATGTTTCTTCCAGGTTTTGGTTCCGGAGTTGGTGCTGGAGCTGGTTGTGGTTCTGGAGTTGGTGCTGGAGCTGGTTGTGGTTCTGGAGTTGGTGCTGGAGCCGGTGCTGGTCCAGGTTTCACATCATTTCCTGGTGCTGGTGTTGGTTTCGGTTCTGGCTTTGGTTCTGGTTTAGTTTGTCCACCAACTTTATCTCCACCTTTGTTTCCTGCTTTATCTCCAGGTACTTCTGTTTTAACAGATGCTTTACCATCTTCGTATTTGTAAGAAACTGTTGCTCTTACTAAGTGAGAGTTGATAGTTTTTGAGATTGTTACGTGCTCAGTTACTGCAGCAGTTTTTGGTAATGCTTTTGGAGCAAATCCGTTCCCTACTTTTTTAGCATCAACGTTGAAAGGTACTAATTTAGTCTCACCTTTTTTAAGGTTTCCAACGTTTACTACGTGTTGACCTTTTCCATCAACTGAGATTGTAACTTTTGCATCTTGTACATCTTGAGTTGCAGTAACTTGTACGAAGTTACCTTCTGCGTTTTGTACAAATTTAGCTACAACGTGTTTTGATTGAGCTTGTTCAGCAGCTTGTGCTACTGGTGCAGTTGTTTGAGCTGCTACTGGTGCTACTGCTAATCCAGCAACTACTGTAGCTGCTACTAATTTTTTAACATTTTTATTCATTGTTAAACTTCCTCCTAAATTTTCTATAAATACATTAATTTATGCATTAAATTTCATATAGTTACAATACTAACATATATTAAAATTCAATGCAAGAGCTTACGTAATTATTTAAAGTTTTTTTTACAATTTTATAAAAATTATTTATAATCGAAATTTATATAATCTCTTCCTTTCCTAATATATTAAACTTTTAGTAACTTTTTATAATAGAATTTTTAATCATATTAATTATTTAATTTATCCCTTATTCGATATTATTTATCAATTAAAACCATTTCCATAAATTAGCATTAACTCAAACGCAAATTTTTTTGTTACAATCGAAAATTTAGTGTCTTTTTTATTTTTTTCATAAAGATTTCAAAATAATAATTGACAAATTTTCAGATAAATGTTAAGATTTTAACAACAATTATAAAAAGGAGCTACTCACTAATGAAAAATACAATTTTAACTAGTAAAAGAGAATACTTTTTCGTGCCATTTTAGCAGCACTTATATCTCATAGCATTGTAGATATAAGTGCAACGATGTCTACAATGGCTAGTTAAGTTTGTTTTTCGGCCATTGGTAAAAATACTAAATGGCCTTGGGTATCACATTATTTATGTTTTAAAAGCTATTTAGTATTTTCTAAATAGCTTTTACTTTTTTAAAAAAAATTTAATTTAGGAGGAAAATTTTATGTCAGACAATTCAAAATGGAGTTCGAAAATAGGATTCATACTTGCTTCTGCGGGTTCTGCAATAGGACTGGGTGCAGTGTGGAAGTTCCCTTATATGACCGCAGCTAATGGTGGAGGTGGATTCTTACTAGTCTTCCTTATCTTCACATTATTAATTGGTTTACCACTCCTACTAGCTGAATTCGTACTAGGTCGTGGCGCTGGTGTTTCAGCGATTAGAACTTTCGGTAAATTAGGAAAAAATAAAAAATACAATGTTATTGGTTATATCGGTGGATTCGCCCTATTCATCTTACTATCATTCTATAGTGTTATCGGAGGATGGATTCTAGTATATCTTGGTATTTCAATCGCAGATGCACTTGGTATTCACTCTACTGCTGATCATGCGGCACTTTTCGTTAGCGTCATCTCTAACACTTGGATTGCATTAGGGGCACAAGCATTATTCATCTTATTGAATATTTATATTGTCTCTCGTGGTGTACAAAAAGGTATTGAAAAAGCATCAAAAATCATGATGCCGTTATTATTCATCATCTTCCTAGTAATTATCGCAAGATCATTAACATTACCTAACGCGATGAGTGGAGTTACGTATTTCTTAAAACCAGATTTTTCTAAAATCACTAGTTCTGGTATTTTATTTGCACTAGGACAATCATTCTTCGCATTATCAATTGGTGTTACAGCTATGCTTACATATGCTTCTTATCTTGATAGAAGAACTAATCTTGTTCAATCTGGTATCTCAGTTGTTTTAATGAACATTGCAGTTTCAGTAATGGCTGGATTAGCAATTTTCCCTGCGATGAGTTCATTCGGTATGGAGTCTGAAGGTGGACCAAGTCTATTATTCATCGTACTACCTCAATTATTTAACAATATGGCATTCGGTAAAATTTTCTACATCTTATTCTTAATATTATTCTTATTCGCTACTATTACTTCTTCAGTAGTGATGTTAGAAATTAATGTAGGAAATATAACTAATCAGAGAAATACTAACCGTACTAAGTTTAGTGTAATTATCGGAATCTTAACTTTTATCGTTGGAATTCCTTCTGCTCTATCTTACGGTTCATTATCTAATACACTAATATTTGGAAAAACAATTTTCGATTTAATGGATTTCTTAGTATCTAATATTCTAATGCCACTTGGTTGTCTTGCATTATCAATATTCACAGGATATGTACTTGATAAAAAAGTAGCTCTGGAGCAATTACACATCGATGAAAATAAAAAATCTAGATTAGTATTATTCAAAGTATGGCTATTCTTACTAAGATATATACTTCCAGTTATCATCCTTATCGTTTGTTTAGCGCAATTCTTATAATAAATTAAACAAAGCTATCACATCATATATTTTATATTTTGTGATAGTTTTTGTTTTTTATCATTGACAAGCGTTTTCATTAGTGTTAATATTAAGTCATGAATTAAATATTTCTTCGGGGTCGGGTGAAAGTCCCAACCGGCGGTGACTAGTTTACTAGAAGTCCGTGAGCGCAAGCTGATCTGGTGAGATTCCAGAACCGACAGTATAGTCTGGATGGGAGAAGAAATTAATAGTATTAGGATAAGAATACCTAATAATTATTGAAAATATTTTTATAGCCTATAGTGTATCTAAAAGCACTAAGGTCTATTAATCAGATATAAAACTAACCATCAATCCCGATTAAATTTGACATTCAAATGTAATTGGGATTTTTATTATTTAGAAAGGAGTTGATAATATGCATGAATATTTTATGAAACTTGCTCTACTTGAAGCTAAGCGCGGCGCTAAATACACACACACTAACCCTTTAGTAGGAGCAATTATTGTAAAAGGTAATGAAATTATCGCAAGAGGTTCGCATCTTCGTTACGGCTGTGAACACGCTGAAAAAAATGCAATTTCTACTTGCAAAACTCCTGAAAAATTATTTAATTCAACACTTTATGTCACTCTAGAACCTTGTAACCATAAAGGTAAACAACCACCTTGTACAGATGCCATCTTAGAAATGGGAATCTCAAAAGTAGTTGTTGCTCAATTAGATCCTAATCCTATTGTTAGCGGAAAAGGAATCAAATATTTACAAGACAATGGTATAGAAGTAATAACCGGTGTCCTTGAAAAAGAGGCTTATAATTTAAACTACGCTTATAATCTATTTCATACAGAAAATAGGCCTTATGTAGTCTTAAAGCAAGCCACTAGTCTCGACGGAAAACTAGCCTTTACCAACGAGAGAACTCAAATTACAGGTAAAGAGGTTTATGATTTCGTCAGAAATGAAAGAGATAATTATCAAGCAATTTTAGTAGGAGCAAAAACTGTGTTAATAGACAACCCTAAATTAACTGGAGCTAATACATCATTGTTCCCGCCAAAAAGAATTATTCTAGATGCTGAAGGCTCTATCTTTGAACATAATAATCTTAACTTAATTAGCAACAGTTCATCTGAAGTTATAGTTTTCACGAAAGTTAAATACGAAAACTTACCTTCGCATGTGACTCTAATTACCCCTAAAGAATTCAGCATAAAAGAGATTTTATCTGAAATTACTAAACTCGGTATTCAATCGGTTTATGTTGAAGGCGGGCCTAGTATTCATGATCAATTTTTAGCTAGCGGTTATTGGGATGAAGTCATAACCTATATTTCCCCTATTCTCTTAGGAGGAAATAACACTTCATCATTCACTAGCGATAGAATAACAAATGAAAAAATACAACTTCACGATACTAAGATTACTAAACTTGGCGAAGATATACGTATCTCAGGAAGGAGAGTTTCTCAATGTTTACAGGATTAATAAAAGAACAAGGAAAAATAGTAAAAATTATTAAATCTAGTCATAATATAAAACTAACTATTCAAGCGAGTAAGAATTTACTAGAAACATACAAAATTGGTGATAGCATGGCGGTAAACGGAGTATGTCTAACATGTGTTCAAAAAAGTTCATCGCAGTTTACTGTAGATATTATGCCAGAGACTTATAAAAGAACAACATTTAAAGATTTAAAAATAAATGATGCTGTGAACTTAGAACCTGCAATGGGACATTCAGACAGATTTGAAGGTCATATAGTTTCTGGACACAGCGATGGTTTAGCACAATTAGCAGCAAGGCAAAAAGATGAAAATGCCATTCTACTTACTTTTTCATACCCTAGTAAATTCCAAGGTGAAATTATTAACCAAGGATCTATTACAATTAACGGAATAAGTTTAACAGTAGTAACTTGTGATAACAACAAATTTACGGTGTCGCTAATTCCACATACAGCTAAACATACAAATTTAGAAAAATTAAAAATTGGTGATAGTGTAAATATAGAAACGGATATATTAGCAAAATATATTAAAGCTCAATTAAAACTATTTGGAGGAAAATTTAATGATTAATAACGTAAGAAAAGCAATAGAGGATTTAAAAGCTGGAAAATTAATCGTTCTTATCGATGATGATGACAGAGAGGCTGAAGGAGACTTAGTAGGCCTAGCAGAACTTGTTACTGGAGAAACTGTTAATTTTATGGCAAAACATGCCCGTGGATTAATTTGTGCCCCAGTTTCAACAGAGATTGCAAAACGATTAAATCTACACTCTATGTTAGATAAAAATACAGACCCACACCAGACTGCGTTCACAGTCAGTGTTGACTATAAAACATCAACTACAGGAATCTCAGCTTTTGAGAGAGCTACAACTATAAAAGAATTAGCAAACCCAAATTCTAAACCTGAAGATTTCAATAGACCTGGACATATGTTCCCACTTATCGGTCGTGACGGTGGAATCAAGGTTCGCCGTGGTCACACGGAAGCAAGTTTAGATTTAGCAAGATTAGCTAATAGCACAGAAGCTACATACATCTGTGAAATTATGAATGAAGATGGAACTATGGCTAGAAGAGATGACTTGTATGAATTCGCTAAAAAATGGGATTTAACAGTTGTTGACTTAGATGAGCTAACACGTTTTTTGTCATTTGAAGATAGCGTTAAAGTAAAATTACCTACAGAATTTGGTGATTTTGATTTACAGCTCTTCGAAGATGAATTCAATAAAGAACACCTAATCATCAGTAAAGGTGATTTAACTACTGAAGAACCGTTATTAATTCGAGTTCACTCAGAGTGCTTAACTGGAGATGTCTTCACTTCTCATAGATGCGACTGTGGTGAACAACTACACGCGGCTCTTCAAAAAATTTCTGACTTAGGTCGTGGAGCCGTTCTCTATTTACGACAAGAAGGACGAGGAATAGGATTAAGAAATAAACTTCTTGCCTATCAACTACAAGAACAAGGTATCGACACTTACGAAGCTAATGTACAGCTAGGATTTGCTCCTGATGAAAGGGACTATACTATCGCAGTAGACATACTTGATTACTTAGGAATTAAATCAGTAAAACTTCTTACGAATAATCCTGATAAAGTAGAACAACTAAGTTCTTTAGGAATAAACGTTGTAGACCGTGTTCCAATAAATATAAAACCACAAAAAGAAAATAAATACTATTTAGAAACAAAAAAAATCAAATTCAATCACTTTTTAGATATATAAGGAGAATATAATTATGACAACATTTGAAGGAAAATTTATAGGTAAAGATATTAAAGTAGCAATCGTAGTAGCTCGTTTTAACGAATTTATTACTTCTAAATTGTTAGGAGGAGCAAAAGATACACTAATTAGAAACGAAGTAAAGGAAGAAAACATCGATGTATATTGGGTTCCAGGAGCATTTGAAATTCCATTTATCACTAAAAAATTAGTAGCTACAAATAAATACGATGGTGTTATTACATTAGGAAGTGTTATTCGTGGAAGTACTAGTCACTATGACCTAGTTTGCAATGAGGTTGCAAAAGGTATTGGTCACATTAGTCTTAATAGTGATATTCCCGTTATGTTCGGAGTTATAACTACTGAAGATATTGATCAAGCTATTGAAAGAGCAGGATCAAAAGCAGGAAACAAAGGTAGCGACTGTGCTCAAGGTCTTCTTGAAATGATAGATTTAACTAAACAAATTTAGTAAATAAACAAAGGTAGAAACTTGAATTTCAAGTTCCTACCTTCTTTTTTATTCATATCATTATTTAGAATAGTTTGGACTTTCTTTTGTAATTTGAACATCATGTGGGTGAGATTCGATTAATCCTGCACCTGTCATACGAACAAATTGTGAGTTTTCACGAAGTGCACGTAAATCACGTGAACCTGTGTAACCCATACCTGCACGTAATCCTCCGATGATTTGATAAATTGTTTCAGAAACAGCACCTTTATATGGTGTACGTCCTTCGATTCCTTCTGGAACTAATTTTTTACCATCTTCTTGGAAGTAACGGTCTTTAGATCCTTTTTCCATTGCAGAAATTGATCCCATTCCACGGTACGCTTTAAATGTTCTACCTTGGAAGATTTCTAATTCACCTGGTGACTCTTCACAACCAGCAAGCATAGATCCTAACATTACAGCATGTCCTCCAGCTGCGATAGCTTTTACTACATCACCAGTATATTTAATTCCACCATCAGCGATGATTGTTTTTCCTAATTCACGAGCTACTGTCGCACAATCATAGATAGCTGTTATTTGTGGTACCCCTACCCCTGCTACTACACGCGTAGTACAGATTGATCCAGGTCCAATACCAACTTTAACAACGTCTGCTCCTGCTTCGAATAAATCACGAGCAGCTTCTCCAGTTGCTACGTTACCTGCAATGATATCTAGGTTAGGATAGTTAGTTCTTAGTGTTTTAACAGCATCTAATACACCTTTAGAGTGTCCGTGAGCCGTATCAACTACGATAGCATCAACTCCAGCAGCTACTAATGCATCTACACGATCTACTGTATCATTTGTAATTCCAACAGATCCAGCTACTAATAAGCGTCCTTTAGCATCTTTTGCTGAGTTAGGGTATTTTGCTAATTTTTCAATATCTTTAATTGTAATTAATCCTGTTAATTTTCCTTCTTCGTTAGTTAAGATTAATTTCTCAATCTTATGGCTACGTAAAATTTCACTAGCCTCTTCTAAAGTAGTTTTCTCTGGAGCAGTAATAAGATGCTCTTTAGTCATTACTTCACTAATTTTAATATCGAAATCAGTTAAGAATCTCATATCACGGTTAGTAATAATCCCTACTACTTTCATGTCTTTCTCATTGTTTACAATAGGTACACCTGAAATTTTGTATTGTTGCATTAAATTTTCTGCTTCATATACTAAGCTGTCTGGTGTAAGGAAGAAAGGATCAGTTATTACTCCACTTTCTGAACGTTTAACTTTTCTTACTTGCTCAGCTTGTTCTTCAATACTCATATTTTTGTGAATAACACCTAGACCACCTTCACGCGCCATTGCAATCGCCATTTTGTGTTCTGTTACTGTGTCCATTGCAGCAGAAATAACAGGTACTGATAATTTGATTTTCTCCGTTAAACTAACTTTTAAATCAACCTTCTTAGGTAAGATATCACTTTTTGCTGGTACTAAAAGTACGTCATCAAATGTTAAACCTTCTTTTTGAAATTTATTTTCCCACATTTTATTAAAATCCTTTCTTATTTTTCATCATCAGATATATTAAATTTAACTTCATTATTCTCAAGAGAAGCTATTCTACATAAAGAACAAACATTTACATTTTTCTCGTCTAATAATTTTCTACCATCCTGGAAACTTTTCTCTACTAGAATACCTACACCTACTGTTTCGGCACCAGCCTTTTCCACTATTTCCATAAGGCCTAGAGTAGCTTGCCCATTAGCAAGGAAATCATCGACTATAAGAACTTTATCATCTTTATTAATGAATTTCTCAGAAACTACTATAGTATTAGTTATATTTTTAGTATAGCTATGAACTTCTGCAGTATACACATCGTTATTTTTCAAAGTAGATGGCTTACTCTTTTTAGCAAATACCATCGGTACTTTAAATAAATTAGCAACCATAATTGCTGGTGCAATACCACTTGCCTCAATTGTCAAAATCTTCGTTATCTTCTCTTTTTTAAAATACTCGTAAAAAGATTCTGCCATTTTCATCATTAAACCTGCATCGATTTGATGGTTTAAAAACGAATCAACTTTAAGGACATTATTATCATAAACTTTACCATCGGTTATAACCATTTCTCTTAGTAATTCCATAACTCCTCCTATATAAACTTTGAGTAATTTTATTTATGATACCAAACTTTCATTGAAAATTCAAGAGCCTAATGAAATGTTATTCATTAAGGCTCTTTATTCATAATATTATTTTAAATTGTCTAATAAGTCAGTTATTTCATTTTGAGAAAAATGATATTTTTCTTTACAAAATGCACAAACTAATTCTGTTGTCTCTTGTTTTGCAATATCTTCTAATTCTTCTTTCCCTAATGTTACCAAAGCATCTGCATAACGTTCTTTAGAACATGTACATTTGAACTCAACATCATTCTTATGTAAGATACGATAGTTTTCTTCTCCACCGAAGATAATATTCGCAATTTCTTCTGGAGTTTTTCCTTCATGAATAAGCGTAGAAATAGGTTTAATATTACTAATTGCTTTTTCAATCTTAGTTATCGTCTCATTAGTAGCATTTGGAAGAACTTGTAGAATGAATCCACCTGCAGCTATAACAGAATTGTCAGTTTCTACTAATACTCCTAAAGATACTGCTGAAGGTACTTGTTCACTAGCTGCGAAGTAGTATGTAAAATCTTCAGCGATTTCTCCTGATACTATCGGAGATGTAGTAGTATATTTTTCATTTAATCCTAAATCACGTACTACAGTGATATTCCCAGCACCTACTACTCCTTTTACATCAAGTTTCCCTTGTGCATTACTTGGAATATGAACTTGCATATTTTTCGCGTATGCTGTAGTTTCTCCAAGTTCATTTGATGAAGCGTATATAGTTCCTACAGGTCCATCTCCACGCACAGCTACATCAATTCTATCTCCACTCTTAAGCATAGCTCCCATCATAGTAGTAACCGTAGCAGTACGTCCTACTGCTGCAATCGCCGTTGGATACGCATCGTGTCTTTGTCTAATTTCTTCTACTAAATCTGTAGTTTTTGTCACAAAAAATCTAATTTCATCATTAAAGGCTAATCCTCTAATTAAATAATCTTTCATTAAAATATTTTCCTTTCAAATTCTTATACTTCTAAAAATTTCTTACGATTTTCTATTATACATTTAATTTCTATTATTGTCTATGTATTTCAATGACAATTAATGCTAACTCGACTATCTCTTCTCTTATTTATTATTATAATTTCTGATAAACTCTTGCATTTCAGCTAAACTATCAGTAAATAATGTTCTTTCTCTATCTTCTTTAGTTAAAAATCCTTCTTCAACCATCTTATCAAAATATTGTTCTAGAAAATCATAGTATCTATCAACATTCATTAAAATACATGGTGCATCTTTTTTTCCTACTCGAACCCATGAAATCACCTGTGATATTTCTTCTAATGTTCCAGGACCACCTGGTAAAGCTACAAATACATCACCTAAATCAACAAGCTTTTCCTTCCTTATAGACATGTCATCAACAATTACAAACTCAGTAATACCAGTATGACTAATCTCTCTATCTACTAAAAATTGAGGCATTATACCAATAACTTCACTATTATTTTCTAATACAGTATCAGCTATAATACCCATTAGACCTACTTTACCTCCACCGTAAACTAGCGTGTGGTCATTATCAGCAATCCACTTTCCAAGTTCTTTGGCATTTTCTTTATATGCTTCATTTCTACCATTATTAGCTCCGCAAAAAACAGTAATTTTCATATTAACTAATCTCCTTTTAAAAACATACTATCTTTAGTATATTCGATATAAAAGACTTATCCCTCTTTCTTAAGTGATAAATCTTTAGATCTTCCCGATTCACTAATTTTATTGTTAAATATTATTTCTCTTTATTCATTTTATATAATTCAATAATACCTTTCAATGTTAACTCTTCATCAACTATATCTACTACATCACTGTATTTAGCTATAAATTTAGATAGACCACCTGTTAATACTACTTTATAATCTTTACCTAAATCTTGTTTCAAATGCTTAATAATATTTTCAAATTGTCCCAAGAAACCATAGAATAATCCCGCTTGCATCTGACTAGTTGTATCTAAGCCTAATG
>CAUUCZ010000030.1:0-14802 GCA_963543895.1 uncultured Gemella sp.
GAGATTTTCATTTTTTCGTTGACTTTAGATATTGTATATGATATATATATATATTTCAGAATGGAAAGGATTACACTATGACTAAGAAAATACTTGTTACGGGTGGAGCTGGATTTATCGGATCTCACACTTGTATAGAATTATTAAACAACGGAAATGAAGTGGTTGTCGTTGACAACTTATATAATGCAAATAAAAAAAGTTTAGAAGTAGTAGAAAGAGTAACTGGTAAAAAAGTAACTTTCTATGAAGTTGATGTTCGTGATGAAGATAAATTAAACGAAGTTTTTGAAAAAGAAGGAAATATTTATGGAGTTATTCACTATGCTGGATTAAAAGCCGTTGGTGAATCTTGTGAAATCCCATTAGCATATTATGATAATAATATAGCTGGAACTATTACTTTGTTCCGTATTATGGAAAGACATAACTGTAAAAATATAATTTTCAGTTCATCAGCTACAGTTTATGGAGATCCTCATACATTACCAATTAAAGAAGATTTCCCACTATCTGTAACTAACCCATACGGACGTACTAAGTTAATAACTGAAGATATTTTAAAAGATGTTTATAGAGCAGACAACGAATGGAATATAGTATTACTTCGTTACTTCAATCCAATCGGAGCACATGAGTGTGGAGATATCGGTGAAGATCCAAAAGGAATACCAAACAACCTAATTCCTTATATTATGCAAGTAGCTGTAGGTAAACTAGAAAAAGTTCAAGTTTTTGGTAATGATTTCGATACGCATGATGGTACTGGAGTTCGTGATTATATTCACGTAGTAGACTTAGCTCGTGGTCACGTAGCAGCTCTAAAAAAATTAGAAAAAGGTAGCGGATTAACTATTTATAACTTAGGAACAGGAATTGGATATTCTGTATTAGATATTATTAAAAGTGCATCAGCTGCTGTTGGGCGTGATTTACCTTATGTTATAACTCCACGTCGTGCAGGAGATATTGCTGCATGTTACGCAGATGCTTCAAAAGCTAAAGAAGAACTTGGTTGGGAAGCAGAGTACGATATAAAACGTATGTGTGAAGATTCTTGGAGATGGCAAAGTAAACATCCAAATGGATTTGCTGAATAATATACTTTAAAAAAAATTTTAAATTATCTGTGAATGACTGAAAAGTCCTTAATAAAAAAAGTTAATAGGAGGACTCATGGATAAAACGGGAATGACTCAATAAAATCGATTTTCTAAAATCATGATTTTTTAGTCACTCCCTCTTTTTATATAATAACACTTATTAAATTAATCACTCTTCTATTTCCATAATAAATAGCCCTTCAAAATTTGTCCAAATTTTGGGGGCTATTACCGAGTCCTTAGGTCTTTACTCTATGCAACATACTAACTAATTGCTTTATATAAATATTTTACACTGTTTTCTTTGATTTTACAAATTATTTTTTTAATATAGAATCAAATAAATAAAAGCCTATAGAATTATTAGTAAATCTACTAATTTTAGTCATAAAAATACCACCATTACTAGAAATACTTTTTTGTCGTGCTAAATAAGCTAAAGCAGGTGCTAATTGAAACAAAACTGCTTCATAATATTCATTTTCTTTTTCAATTAACAAAATAGCTTTCTTATACAATTCTCTCTCTTTTATTCCAACCTCTTTATCTAATATCAAATTATATAAATCAGTTAAAATTTCTTCTTCTTTAGGAAAATAATTAAACATATAAAATTCCTAATAATTACCAATTAATAGTTGGTTTCAATAGTGAACCATCACCATCATTCGCAATAGTAGTATACTGGGAAAAAGTAGTAACTTCTGTACTTCCTTTTGCATTAGCTATATTAAAATTTAAAAACATACTACCTGATAATAATAAAACAAAAAATAATTTCTTTTTCATAATAATAGAACCTTCTTTCTGCTATTTTTCAGAAAATTTAACTTTTTTTCGATATTAGAAATGAATTGTTAATTTTACTATATAGTAAAAAAATAAAAAATACAAGTCTTTTATTTAATTTTTTAAAATTTTTGTTAAAACATCACTCTTGATACTCTGTCAAAATACTTTCTATTTCTTTTAATTCTTTTATAAACTTACTATCTTTATGCCCCTAATATATATACAATCTTTCTTCTGCTCTTGTCATTGCTACATAAAGCAATCGTCTTTCTTTTACTACATTTGTTTCTAACAATACATTTTTATCTAACTTTTCATAGTTTGCTTTATACAAATAAAGATAATTCTCATCTATATTCATTATAAATACATTTTTTAATTCAAGTCACTTATATAATTAATTTAGCTTTGAATTTATCTCCCTGTCAAATTTGATAGATTGTTTTATTTTTTATATTTAGTTGTCTTCATACAAGCAAGGGGCTGACTCAAAAGTCCTAAATTTTAACAAAATGTATATGATAATTCATAGACGCAGTGGTTTATTGATATCTAAATTCGCTTTATAAAAGCTTTTTAGATATCTAATAAACTGTGCGGGGGTGACTCAACAAAATCGATTTCTCCGAAATCACGATTTTTGAGTCACTCCCTTACTTTTTTGTATGACAAAATGTATAAATATTTCTTTTGTAACTACTTTCTTAATTAATAAAAAAATAATTAGTATGGATTTTTCTCATCCACACTAATTATTATACACCCTATTATTTTATGCTTTTTTTCTAGATTTAATTGCTCCAATAATTAATGGAATTAAGCTGATTAAAATAATAGCAATTACAACTATAGAAAAATTGTTCTTAACAGATGGAATATTCCCAAAGATGTATCCTACTGATACAAATAATGTACACCAGCAAAAACCTCCAATGAAGTCTATTACTCTAAACTTAGAATAATTCATCTTACCAGCTCCAACGATAAATGGAACTATTGTACGAATAATCGGGAAGAATCTCGCTAAGAAAATAGACTTCCCTCCATGTTTTTCTACAAAGTTTTCAGCGTCCTTTATGTTTTCATCAGACACAAACTTTTTAAACCACGCCTTACTCTTTAAATAATCAGAGAAGTTTCTTCCAATAAAATAGTTACAATTATCTCCAATAACAGCAGCACTTATACATAAGAATAATAGTAAAAATATATTATTTCCTGTTGCTGCCCAAAGTGCTCCACTAGCAAATAATAATGAATCTCCTGGTAAAAACGGCATAAATACAACACCAGTTTCAATAAAGATAATCAAGAAAATTATCCCATACATCCACCAGGGACCGTGTTGAATCATTAATTCACCAAGATGTTTGTCAATATGCAATACAAAATCAATTAAAAATTTAATTGTTTCCAATGTAATCCTCCTAAAATTAATATGTCCTAATGATTATACCATAGAAAACATACCCTGTCTAATAATCATACAATTAGTATATTAATCTTTTATGAATTTTTTCATTTCAGCAATGTAGTCAGCATTACTTTCATGCTTTCTAAGATGATTAAGAACTCCAATTGTTGGTTCACTAACATCTTCGAGCTTTCTACGAGTTTGCCATAATATTTTGACTTCATCTTCTGTTAATAATAAATCTTCTTTTCTTGTAGAACTCTTCAAGAAATCAATAGCTGGATAAACTCGTCTTGAAGCTAATTCAGGTGACAGGACAATTTCCATATTTCCTGTTCCTTTGAATTCTTCAAATATCAAATCATCCATTCTAGAACCTGTATTAATCAAGGCAGTAGCGATTATAGTTAAACTTCCTCCACCTTCTACATTTCTTGCTGCTCCAAAGAATGCTTTTGGTTTGTGAAGACTTGATGGATCTACCCCTCCGCTTAAGACTTTACCGCTACTTGGCTCGACAATATTATAAGCTCGTGCAAGTCTAGTAATACTATCCATAAGTATAATTACATCTTGACCAAGTTCTACTCTACGTTTAGCATGTTCAATTACTAGTTCAGCCATCTTAATATGATTTTCAGAAGTCTCATCAAATGTAGAACTTACAACATCTGCACCTCTTACTGATCTTTCCATATCTGTTACTTCTTCAGGTCTTTCATCAATTAAAAGGATAATCAATTTCTTATCAGGATAATTTTTTCTAATTGAATTTGCAATATCTTTTAGTAATGTTGTTTTACCAACTTTTGGTGGTGCAACAATTAATCCCCGTTGTCCGAATCCAATAGGTGCTACTAAATCAACGAATCTTGTAGACAGTTTCTCTTTTGTAGTTTCCAAAACTATTTTTTTATCTGGATAAATCGGTGTTAATGCTTGGAAATGTGTTCTACCTTTTGCGACTTCTGCATCAACATCATTAACTGTATCAACTTGTAAAAGTCCTGCATACCTTTCACCTTCACGCGGTTTTCGAACTTTACCATAAACTTCATCACCTTTTTTAAGTTCAAAGCGACGAATTTGAGAAGCAGATATATAAATGTCTGTTTCTCCTTTTTTATAATCAACAGTTCTTAGGAATCCAAAACCATTTTCTGGATGTATATCATCCAAAATTCCAGATGCATAGTAATGCTCTTCACTTACAGATTGTTTCTCTAAAATTGCTAAAACTAATTCTTTTTTATTTAATGTATAATATCTTGGAACACCAAGTTCTTTAGCCAAGGCTGTAAGTTCTTTAGTATTCATACTTTTATACATTTCGTCAAATTTTACGTTACTCATTTTTATCCTTTCTCTGTATATTAAACAGAAATCTTTTAAAAAATATTTTAAAAATAAATATTTTTATTTACTCGTTCTTTAAATTAACTCTTTTATACTTAATACTTTAAATGGGAGTAACTTGAAATCGTAAAATGAAAAAATCGACTTTCAAAGTTACCCCCGTTTGTTTTATAAAATATCTTAAACTCTTATTTCCTTTTTATCTCTTACTTAGAACAATAACCGCTGATAGAATAAACGCTGCACCTATTAAATCTATTGTTCCGAATGTTGTTCCTAAAAGTAGGAAAGAAAAGATTATAGCCGCTATTGGTTCAAAACAGCCGATAATGCTTCCAGTGACTGCACCAATTAACCTAACACCTTCTAAATATAAAGAAAATGACATTATTGTTCCAATTAATACTACTCCAGACATACAGATAAAATCAATGAATTTAAAATTATCTGGAACATAATTACTACCTGTAGCAAAATATACAACAATACCTGCGATTAATAATCCCCAAGCCATTATAGGCATTACACCGTATTTTGTAGTTAAATTTATTGAAAAAATATTATAACTAGCAAGACCAAATGCAGAAAGTAATCCCCAGAATAATCCTAATGTAGAAATATTCAGTTTGCTAAAATCAAAATGGGTTGCTATTAATACAGTTCCAAATAACGAAACCACTATTGCAATAACCTCCCTTGGTAAAGGCCATCTTCTACCTATAACACAATAATATAACATTATTATTACTGGACCAATATACTGTATAACCGTTGCCATACCTGCATTTGTATACTTAATTGTTAAAAAGAATGTCCCTTGACAGATTAACAGCCCGAAAAAAGAAAAATTTAATAGTTTTAAAATATCTATCTTATTTGAAAATACCCTCACTAAATTTTTCTTATCTTTTATTAGTAAAATAGCCACCATTGCAATTCCGGAGAAGAACAACCTATTAGCTATTATCCAAACAGGATCTATTTTTGATATATTCAATAAATATTCCCCTAAAACTCCTGATAATCCCCAACATGTAGCCCCTAGTAAGGTAAAGATTATACCTTTTTTCATCGTAGTTTGTCCCATGATTACTCTCCTAATGATCAAATAGTTTCAGACTAGAACTAACAATTTTATTAGATTTTTCTATTACTTCATCATATTTCTCATCACTTGATAATAAGATACTAGTGAATAAAGTAATCATATTGTTCTGAGCTACCATCATATTCCCACAAGTATAAAACTTAGCGTCTAAATCATTAGTAATATACCCGAAAGGAGAGTACCAAAAGCCATAACCTACATTATAATTTTCATCGAAGAATTTCTTCGCTACATTTTCAGGATATCCTTTTATTATTGGCATAGGATATAAAAGACTAAGAGCTTTTATCGCTTGTTGCGAATCTTCAACTTTAGAATTTAAAACAGAAAATACATCAAGTTTTTTCCCCATTAGAGTCTTGTCATCATACACCTTAAAGTCAGTATGATAATGAGATTCAAAGTTTTCCTTATATTCATTAATTATTTCTTCTTCATCAAACATAACTAAATAATCATTATTGAATAAATTCTCTTTTTTCAAGTAAAGATGTGCTTTCAAATCATTATCTGTGTAATTTAAAGAGATTAGAGGATTTGTAGTAATGAATAAACTTTTTTTAGATTCAAATGCTATAAAGTACCTATTCTTACTCAGAAGATATTTTGTTACCGCACCTAACGAAGTATTATTTTCTAATAATATTAAATTTTTCCTTGATAAAACTATTCGTTTTAATTCTTCTTTTTCTATTTGAAGAAGGGCTTTTCTAATATTTTCTTGCCAAAGCTCTGGATAAATTTCTCTAACGACATTAATCTGTGGTTCACTAGATATTTCATTTTCATCATCAAGTTTGTTTAAAAATGAAATTCTCTCTGCCCATAACTCAGAAAACTCTTTTTCTTCTTTCATATTAAAGAACAATGTGATATAAACATCATCACCTTTAAAAACTGCGAGTATACCTGGTACAACAAACGATGTATCACTAAAGTCTACCCATTCTTGGCTGTTTTTATTATTACCATCAGAAATTCCACCGTAAATACCGAAGTATTCACAATCATGTTCATCTATCTCTAAAACACTTACCTGTGCTTTTAACTCTTCGAACCCAGATAGAACACTGCTATTATCAAAACTTGTTAAAAAATCATTAGAGTCTAATAACCATGTTGCTTCATAACCTATTCCAATTATAGAAGATTTAGTATCGGGTGTTCTTATAATAAATCTCTCACCTTTTTTAGGCGTGAAAAGACTGATAAATTGATCTTCAGTAAAAGTTTTCTTCAATTTGAATTTTACAACAAGCTTATCATCAAGAACTGTATCACTAAAATCATAATCTATAATTTTCTGATAATCATTCATACTTATTACCTATCCTTTTTTTTCTCCTCATTTTGTAATTTTTCTTCACGTTCTTTAATTTCTAATTTTTTTTGTCTTTGTTTAATAAGTCTATTTACTTCTTCTTCTGATTTATAACTAGCTTCTTTATCAGTAAAAATAAATAGATTTTTATGATTATTTAAGATTGAAAGAATAGTTTTATTGTCTGAATCCTCATTCTCAAATAATTCCGCTATGTATTTTCTCTTATCACTACCTAATACAACTACAAATAAATTTCTAGCTGCCATTAGATTTTCATATCCAATACTTATTAATTTATTACCGTTTATTTCCATTCCAGCCATCTGAAGCTTAGATTTTTCCTCATTTGAGAATTCTACAATGTGAAGATCTTTATTTTCTTCATCTGCATATCGATAATCAAGTATTCCACCATCAGATCCTAAGAAAACTACGGCAACATCGATTGGATTCTCATCTAAAACTTCTTTATAGCTAGTTAAATCTTCATCACAGTCATCACTATTTAAAGTTTGTGGATAATAAATGTTCTTCGTTTCAACGTCTAATTTTTTGAAAAGTTCATGTCTTGCATATCGATATAATCCAAATCTTTCCTCAATATCAATATCAGCAAATTCACGTTGTCCCAACATAATTACATGTTTATAACGATATTTTCCCATTTTATTATCATCTATCATTCTATTTGTAAATTGAGTATTAATAATATTTTCTGGTAAGCAGATAACTACACCATCTTCTAAATTTTTTTCAAATTCATCATACATTCTATTTAAAACAGCTGTTTCACTATTACAAACTATATATTTCACAATTTCACCTCCATAGTTTAGTAAATCATTTTTTATTATACCACAATTAGACTCTACTAACAACGTGCTAACATTTCATAATTGTGCTGTTGTTTTAAGTTACTCTATTTCAATTAAACTTGACAGAACATAAGAATATACATAAGTTTTAATATTATTTAATTTATAATATTCCGCTACCGCTTCTTTATATATTCGAAGTTGTTCTCTATGTCTATCTCGTAATATTTCTTCACCATTTCTATTAGTCACATGGTCCGTTTTGTAATCTACGATAATTGCCTTATCATCAGAAACTTCAATAAATAAATCGACAACCCCTTGCAGTATTACATCTATATCACTTTCACTATCGTCATACAATTCTTTTGCTTTTTTAGCAGTTGTGAATGCTATCTCGGTTTGACAAAACTTACTTTTAGATACTAATTTTATTAACTCACTATTAATAAAGTTAGTAATCTTTTCTATATCATCTTTATTATTTATATTATCAAATTCCTCTTGAGATAGTATTCTATGTTCTTTTATATTCTGTAGTAAATTATCTGTTTTCTTTAAGCTATCGATGTAATTCACAACATCCGAAATTTCCACTCCTGCTCTCGTATCATTAACTATTTTTTCAAAAAGTTTATGAATGATATTCCCTCTTAAAATTGCCTTGCTAGTAGATGTTGATTTTTTTAATGTAGTTAATTCTAAGTATCCTCGTTTTTCTTTTTTATAATTCCACTCATGATCTTTAGTATTAATTCTTTTCAAGGCACTATATGAAGTTTTGGCAGGAAATACTTTGTTTTTTACTTCAATCGGAAGATTATCACATTGCCTACTAGATTCATCCTGTTGTTTACTTTCAAATTGCTTATAAAAATCTTCTAAATTAAATTCCGAACTATCTTCTTCATCTCTTACTATCGGCTCACTTTCATAAGCTTTAAATAAAGCATCCTTTTCATTTTCAAAAATAAACTCTTCTCCATAATCACTTAATAGATTATTTAAGATTTTCTCAAAATTATCATCTTCTATTAGAGCTTGATATAACGGTTTATCTTTAGCCTTCTCATTATTAAGTTCTATTCCATTCGGACTCACAAGATGTAGTGAGTTTTCAGCACGAGTCAGTGCAACATATAAATTACGTACTTCTTCTTCTCTTTCACGTAATTTTATTAAAATACTATTATATTTATAAAGCTGATTTAATTTTTCTATATTACTAGAAATTAAACCAAACTTTTGACCTAACTCTTCTACATTGATACTTAAACCAAAGATTTCTGTGAATAATACCTCACCTGTATAACCTCTTTTACTAAATGATGTATCTAGATCAGCTACAAAGACTGTTTTATATTCCAATCCTTTTGAAATATGAATCGTTGATAAAGTTACACTATCATTTGGTGTGCGTTTTTTCGTTTCAAATACCTCATCATTTTTTATAGTTTTTAATTGATTTACCAAACCACTCAATTTATTATCTATATTTTGATAATCATTAACAATATCTATAAAGTTTTCATAATAATCTAATTCTTCATCATTTACATCAATTGTTACTAAATAATTTTTAAAATCTATATCAATAGTTATGCAGTCTAATAGACTTGGAAGTGAATTATTTAAACTAAAATTCAACCATTTTTTTAATAAATTTACGGTATTATAATCTTTTTTCTTTTCACTGTTTTGTAATTTTTCAAAAAGATTTTTTCCTTTTGTTATGGATAATTTTAATAATTCATCATTACTGTAATCAAATATCTCAGTATGTAAAATTGCAAGTAAACTAGCATCTCTATTCGTATTATCTAAAAATCTAAGTATATTATACAAAATATTAAATGCATTAGATTCAGTAAATCCTACCTTTTCCTTAAAGTATAAAGGTATATTGTATTTAACAAAGACTTCTTTAAAACTAGACATTTTTGTACTATTTCTAACTAAGATAGCGTAGTCACTGTACTTCTTGCCATTTTTAATACCTGATAATATTTCATAGGCAATATTTTCTATAGATTGTTCTCTATAAGATTTTTTATCTTCTAAAAGCTCACCTGTAAAATAATTAATCTTACCATTAATTAATCTAGTTGGAATAATTTCAGAACTATTCTTTTCTTTTGCTTTTGGATAGTACAATGCACTGTCTTCTCCATAACTTACCCCAGCATTTTTATTCCCCATAAGTCTATTAAAAATATAATTACTAGATTTTAATATATTAACATCACTTCTAAAGTTTTCTTTTAGAACTATACAGATTCCTTCAGAATCATCTTCAAAAGAATATTCTTGTTTTTCTGAATAATTATCGATTTCTAGTTTTCTATAACTATTATATTTCTGTTCGAATAAATCTGGATTTGAACCTCTAAAACCATAAATTGCTTGTTTTACATCCCCTACCCTAAAGAAGTAAACTCCTTCTCCTCTTATTAGATTTAAGATATACTCTTGAAGGTTATTATTATCTTGATACTCGTCAACATATATTTCTAAGAAATAATTTTTATAAAACTGAGCCGCTTCACTAGGAACAATTTCTCCATTTTCTTCTCTAGTTAAAGCTTTTATAGCCAGGTGGTTTAAATCAGAAAAGTCTAAAAAGTTATTCTCACGTTTTCTTTTTATAAAATCATTGTGCAGTTTCTTCAATACTCTTGTAATCGACTTAGCCAATAAATTCATTTTTTCTAAAACTTTAAAATAATTTAGATAATCAATAAAAATTCCATGAACTTCACTTAATAGTCCCGTATCATAAATATTATCTTCTATCTCAAACTGTGTATTAAGCTTAATTATAAGCTCTTCTACCTCTTCAAGTTGTTCTTGATTACTCTTTATAGAAACTTCATCTTTATCTACATACTTTGCAAGCTTTTCTTTTTTTGTTTCATCTAAGTTTACAAGAGACAATATATCTAATGAACTTTCCTTCTTGCTATTTATTAAATACTCTTGTACATATTTGCAGAAGTCTATCGCAATAGCTATACTTTCTTTTTGAGTTAACTCACTAACTTTATTAAACTTATCTATTATACTATTACCTTTAATTTCAAAATTGTTAGTTACTAAATCGTTTAGTTTTGTAAAATCTTCATCTAGATATTTTTGGAAATTTGGAATATTTAATAGTTTATAGTATAAATCAATAATATAAGAGCTAATATTCTGTTTAGAGCCAAATACTGTAAATAATAGGTCAGTCGTATTAGAATCTTCCTGTACTAATTGTTCAAGAACATTTCCTATCGTTTCAATCAATAAACCTCTACTATTCGCAAGTATACTAAAATTAGGTGATAAATATTTAATTTCATTATCAATCTTCTCTTCAACTAGATAATAAAATTTCTTCAATACATTTAAACAAAAACTATCAATAGTACTTATATAAGCATCATTCATTAACATCCTTTGTTTTCTTAAATATATTAAATCTTCTTCCTTATTAGTAGATAGTAATCGTTCACTAATTTTATTCTCAATTCTTACAACCATATTCTTCGCTGCAGCAGTCGTGAATGTCAGCACTAGTAAACGATCTATATCCCATCTATTAGAAGCTACCTTCCTTGCAATTCTTTCAGAAAGCACCTCAGTTTTACCACTTCCTGCAGCTGCCGCAACAAGAACATCAGCACCGGTAATAGCTATTGCTTGCCATTGCGGGGCTGAATAAGAATGCTTTCTAGAAGCGGCTATTTTATCAATCTTCTCAATTTTTATCATATATTTATCCTCTAATTTCACATTAATTATCATTATATATTTTAACATACTTTAAGCTTTATGGTATAATATTTTAAAATACTATTATGTTTATTACTAAATTATTTTAAAGGTGAAATGTAATGAAACGAAAAATTTTAGCGCTAGCTCCAATTATTGCGGCTAGTTCAATAATAAGACAAAATAAAAAATTAAAAGTAAGAAAAACTACTCTTAAGTTTGATAAACTACCTCAAGCTTTTGACAATTTTAAAATCGCTCAAGTCAGTGACATTCATTGTGATAGGATTGGATATAGTGATCTTTCATTTATAAAAAAAATTAAGAATTTTAATCCGGATATTATTGTTATTACTGGAGATATTCTAGATAGCTATAATAACGATATGAATATTGCTTATAACATTCTAAGTCAATTAGCAGTAATAGCTCCATGCTATTTCGTCTCTGGAAATCATGAATTAAGACTTCCTGAAGAATACAAACAACTTATAAATAGAATGAAAAAACTAAATATCACCTATATGCATAACAGTAATCTATTTATCACAAGAAATAATGAAAGTATTAATTTGGTTGGGGTTGAGGATTATAATTTCTTTAAAAATGAAGATAAGCTAAATCATAGAGCAAACTTCATAAAAACTCTAGAAGAACTATACTCACCAAATCACTTTAACATACTATTATCACATAGACCTGAAAAATTTCCAATTTACGCAGATATAAAATACGAACTTATCTTTTCAGGTCATGCGCATGGCGGTCAATGGAGAGTCCCATTTGTAGGTGGAATTTTTTCTCCAAGTCAAGGTTTCTTTCCAAAATATACTAATGGTAACTATATTTTAGAAAATTCAACTTTGATTGTTTCTCAAGGACTTGGTAATAGTTCATTCCCTATTAGGATTAATAATAGAATAGAGTTAGTTTTAGCAACACTAAAAAAATAAAATAGAAATAATATACCGACTCTAAAAGTTAGAAATCGATTCTTGCTTTTAGAGTCGGTAATTTTATTATATTATTTTACAGCTGAAGTTTTTGGCAATGCTTTTTTAACATTTTTATTCATTGGATTTACTTGTTTTTTAGGTGTTTGTGTACCAGCTGGAAGTTTATATTCTGGTTTGTAATTAACCAGGGCGTCTCCATTTGAATGAGTTGCAGATAAATCTTTATATTTTTTTTCGGCAGCGTCTAGATATTTATTTTCAGCATCTTTTGATTCTTTAGCTGTTGGTGTATTCGTTGGATGATCTTTTGGAGTCACTCCAGGCTGAGTTACCGGTTTATTATAATCATTAGCTGCTTTTTCCCATGCATCACTAGCTGCATCTTCTGATGCTTTTGATGGCCCTTCTGCTTTTACAAACCCTCCTGAAAGAGTTCCGAATGGAACAGTAAGTGCTACTAAAGCTGTTAGTAATAATTTTTTAGATTTCATATTAAAAATCTCCTTTATAAATAAATTTTTCAAATATATTATACTGCTACTTTATAATTATATCAATAAAAATTTGTTTTTTTACGTAAACAAAAACCTTTAAAATTAACTTTTAATGAGAAAATACTGTTTTTATTTTTATAATTTTAATATACTTTAATTCAAACTCAACTATAAAAAATCACCTGTATAGCCTATTTAACTATACAAGTGATTTCTTAAACTCTAAAAATATAATTTTTCAAATTTTTCTATTTTTTCTTCAAAGTCCTGAAGAGCTAATTCTATTGGTTCAGGTTTAGACATATCTACACCTGCATTTTTTAGAACCTCAATTGGATAATTAGAGCATCCTTTTGAAAGAAACTCATCAATATAGACTTTAGCATTTTTACTATCTTTTAAGATTAACTTAGATAAAGCTTGTGCAGCTGAATATCCAGTAGCATATTGGTATACATAGTAATTGTAATAGAAGTGCGGTACTCTAGACCATTCATATTTTATATCTTCATCATAGGTAAATACGTCACCATAGTATTTCTTAATTAAATTGAAATATTCAGTATTAAAGTATTCAGCTGTCAGAGCTCCCCCATTCTGAAGATGTTGATTAATTTTATGCTCAAATTCTGCAAATTGAGTTTGTCTATATACTGTAGCTGTAAAGCCGCTTAATGCCTGGTTAAGTACACGTAGCATACCGTTCTTATTACCTTCTCTTTCGAATTTATTATAAAGGTACTCAGTTAATAGAGCCTCATTACAAGTTGATGCTACCTCTGCAACAAAGATTGAATAATCTCCATATACATACGGCTGATTTTTTCTAGTATAATAAGAATGCATAGAGTGCCCAAGTTCATGAATTAAAGTATATACATCATTCAATGTTCCATCAAAATTTAATAGAACAAACGGTTTTGTAGTATAACCACCCCATGAATAAGCACCAGAACGTTTACCTTTATTTGGATAAACATCAATCCATCTTTCCGTAAATGCTTTTTTCATATCATTAACGTACTCTTCACCCATTGGTTTAACAGCTTCAAGTACAATATCACGAGCCTCTTCAAATGTGAATTTTAATGGTTCTCCTTTTACCATCGATACTGATCTATCGTATAGTCTAAAATCTTCAAAACCTTTCGCTCTTTTATGTAAATTGTAGTATCTTTGTAAGGCTGGAATTTTCTCATTTACTACCGTTACTAAATTATCATAAACTTCCTCAGGAATTAAGTTGTTTGACAGTGCATTATTTCTTGTTGAAGAATATTTATGCACATCTGCATAATATTTTTTTTTCTTTAGATTTCCACCTAATGTTGATGCTAAAGTATTATTATGTTTTGCAAAATAATTATATAAAGCATGGAATGTATTTTTTCTTAGAACTCTATCCGTACTTTCCATATACGTTCCATAAGTCCCATGAGTTAGGGTATGTTTATTTCCATCTTTATCTTCAACTTCCTCAAATTTAACATCTGCATTATTCAATGCTGAAAAAGTTTCGTCACTTGCATCTAAAGCTTCTGCAGCCATGGCAACAATTCTTTCTTGTTCTGCATCTAATGTATGAGGACGTTTCTTATTAAGTTTTTCTAATTTAAACTTATAAACTTTCAAGTCTTCTAATTCTTCTACATATCCAGAAAGTACTTCCTCTTCTATTGAAAGAAGT
>CAUUCZ010000031.1:0-14666 GCA_963543895.1 uncultured Gemella sp.
TTTCTTTTAGTGCGGCGAATTCTACTACTTTATCATAAAGTTTTTTAGTTGCTGGCGGATTTAATTGGAAGAATGATTTAGCTGAAAGTTCATATTTGATATCACCTATTTTTTCAACAATATAGTCTGAACCATATAATGTAACACTTTCTGTTCCCATTACCAGATGATCTTTGTCATTAGTGATATTTAGTATGATACTTTTAACGATTCTTTCACGTTTAAGTTCATTAACGACCTTATCCATGTTTTTAATCTTATCAGTATTCGCTACAAATGTTACTTGAACATCACCATTGTAAAATGAAGTTCTTGTGGCGATATATTTCACACCATAGTTCTTTTTATTTGTAGAAATCTCTACTTTATATTTTCCTAGTAATTTCTTAGCTAGGTTTGTTATTTTATTACCATTCTCATGTAAAGCTAGGTCTTCATTGATTTCAACTAAATCATTAGAACCTTCTTTATATAACCCTGCAATAACTCGTCCATTTCTAACAGCTAGTGGAAATTGATTTTTATTACGATACCCTTCTGTTACAGGACTCGCTAATGTTTTTAATACTAACTTATCAGGTTTTGGTAGTCTGTAATATTTATCAAAAGCATCTAATAAAATTGTACGTTTATACTCAAGTTGTTTTTCATAACTAACGTGAGCTAAACCATATGCTCCACTTTCTGCATACTCGTGTTTAATTTCAACTCTATATGGGCTTGGTTCTTTTACTTTAACAAGTTTACCAATAATGTATTTTGGTGTTTCCTCAACTATTTCACAAACAATCACCTCATCAGGTAAAGCACCTTTTACAAAAGTAATTTTCTTTTTATAATATCCTATCCCCTCACCATTAATTCCTATTTTCTTAATTGTAAGTAAGACATTTAATTTTTTACCGTTTTTATTTTTCATCATATCCTCATTCATAAAGATAAGCTGAGTAAAAGCAAAACACTCCCACTTCAGCTTATCCAATTCTACTATTATTTTATAGTTTTAATTTCGTTATCTAATTCTTCTACTAATGCAATTAATCTATCAATTTGAGTTAAATCAACTTTTTCAGGTTCAATATTTTCTAACTCGCTTGCAAAATCTTCAAATTTTGTTTTTAATTCTTCTAAAATATTATTAGGCATAACATTCTCCTTTTTTGTTCTCTATTCCATTATAATATAAATTCATAAAAATTCAACTCATAACACAAAAATTAATAAATTATTTTATCACTATAATATTTAGTATTTATTCAAAATTACTTTATTTTTTTCATGTTAGTATTAAATTAATTTTTATATATTAAAATGAGCTATTGTTTATGTAAATAATATTAATAGACATTTAATACGTTTTAAGGTACTATTAAGTTAGGAGTGTTATATTATGAATTATATAAATTTACAATTATCAAATATTAATATTTCTAGTATTTTTTATTATATTACTTCTATTTTTAATGATATAAATTTTGATATTGTGTTAACAATTTTCTTAATTATTAATACTTTATTGGCATTTTCAATAGTTTTTCTAGAGTATCAAACTACTACATCATCTTGGGCATGGATATTAGTATTATTCTTAATACCTTACCTAGGTTTTATCCTTTATTTAATATTTGGACGACCTATATATAGAGAAAAAATCTTTCCATGTTCAGATGAAGAAAAAATTAGATATCAACAAAACTTATTAAAAAGAACTGTTCCTTATGAAATTACCAAAAACGAACAAGTAATTTATAAACACAGGAATCTAATAGAATTAAATTTTGAAACTGATAAATCATTCTTGTCTAAAAAAAATAAGATACAGATTATTACAGATGGAAAAGAAAAATTCAGATTACTTTTTGAAGATATAAAAAACGCCAAAAACTATATACATATTCAATATTATATTTTAAAAAAGGATGGTATTGGAAAACAGCTCTTCAGTCTTTTAGAACAAAAACTTTTAGAAGGTGTCGACGTATACATTCTTTATGATGATATTGGTTCAAGAAAATTAAGTATTTCATCGTTAAAACAATTAACAAAAAACAACGCTAAAATAAAAAGATTCTTCAAATCTAAATTTCCACTTATCAATTTCCGTATGAATTACAGAAACCACCGAAAAATAGTTACAATCGATGGTAATATCGGTTATACGGGAGGATTCAATGTTGGTGATGAATACCTAGGATTAGATAAGAAATTTGGTTATTGGCGAGATACTCACCTTAGAATCGAAGGAGAAGCGGTAGGTTCTTTAGAATATCGTTTTATAGATGATTGGAATTCACAGACAACAAAAAAAACTGATCAACTTAAATTAACGGCTGACCACGTTGCTACAGCAGTAGATAATTATCTACCTATTCAGTTAGTTTCTAGTGGTCCAGATAATAAACTTCAAAAAATTAAATATAGTTATCTATATATGATTTCAAAAGCAAAAAAATATATCTACATCCAATCACCTTATTTTATTCCTGATGAAAGTGTTATGGATGCATTAAAGATGGCAATATTATCTGGAATTGATGTTAGAATTATGGTACCTAATAAACCTGATCACATTTTCGTTTATTGGGCTACATACTCATTTATTGGTGAGCTTGCAGAATTAGGAGCGAAAACTTATATCTACGAAAATGGATTCATTCATACTAAAATGATTATTATCGACGATGAAGTATCAAGTCTAGGTAGTGCAAACTTCGATTATAGAAGTTTCAAACTAAACTTTGAACTAAATGCATTTATGTATGATGATAAAACCACAAAAAAATTTAGAGACATATTCTTAAATGATATAGAAAAATCAACCCTGATATCATTTTCTAAGTATCAACAAAGAAGTTTACTAATAAAAATTAAAGAAGCGTTTGCAAGACTGATATCACCGATTCTATAGTTGTTTTATATTAAAAAATATGATATATTAATACATATGTATAATACATAGGAGGACAAATTTTAATGAAGAAGTTTAAAAAAGCTATTTTACCTATAGCATTAAGTATTGCTGTTATAGGATTAGCAGGATGCTCTGCTGGAGGCACAAAATATATCTCTAGTAAAGCAGGAGATGTTACAGAAAAAGATATCGTGGAAAGTATTGGTGCTAGCCAACTTTCTAAAACAGCTACAAGTATGATGATTCAAAAAGTACTTTTAGATAAATATAAAAATAAAATTGATCAAAAATCAATCGATGAGCAACTTCAAAAAGCTCAAGAACAATATGGTGGTAAAGATAAATTCGAACAACTTTTAAAACAACAAGGATTTACACTTGATAAATATAAAGATGGATTAAAAGTTAAAGCTGCTCAAACATTATTAATCAACGATTACGCTGGTACAAATGATGATAAGCTTAAAGAAAGCTACGAAAAAAATAAACACCAATATCACCTAGCGCACATTCTTATAAGTGTTAAAAGTGAATCAAATCCAAACGGATTAAGTGACGAAGAAGCTAAGAAAAAAGCAGAAGACGTTCTTAAAAAACTTAAAGATGGTGGAGATTTCGCTACTCTAGCTAAAGAAAATTCAAATGATACTGCAAATGCTTCAAACGGAGGAGATTTAGGTTGGTCTTCTAAAGAAGATAACTCATTCGTTAAAGAATTTAAAGATGCAGCTTATGCATTAAGTAAAGACAAAACTTCTGATATTGTAAAAACTTCATTTGGATACCACATCATTAAAGTATTAGATGAAAAAGATTCATCATTCGATGAATTAAAACCAGCATTAGCTGAAAAAGCTGCTGAAGAAGCTGTTAAAAAAGATAGTACAATCGTAAGTAAAGCTCTTAAAAAACTATTTGAAGAGTACAATGTTAAATCAAGCAACAGTGATGTTGAAGCATATATTAAATCTATGCTAGAAGGTACTACTTCTGCTCAATAATAATATTAATACACAAAGATGACTATGAGAACTCATACTTATAGTCATCTTTTTTATAAAAATAAGAGTAATTTGAAAGTCATTTCTAAATAATACGACTTCAAATTACTCATTATTAATTATTTAACTTATATCATCTCTTGCACCTAAGATGTCAATAGCATTCTTTATACGATCTTTTGTTGGTGGATTAATATCATTTAATTCATAATCAATTCCTAATTCTTTATACTTGAATTTTGCCATATCATGATATGGTAATACTTCTACACGTTCAACCCCTTGTAACGTATCTATATATTCACGAAGTTTTTGTAGATAATAATCATCATCAGTCCATTTCGGTACAAGTACATGTCTTATCCACATTTTTGCACCATTATCACTTAAAAAGTTAGTAAATTGAATAATATTTTTATTTGTTCGTTTTGTTAAACGCAAGTGTTGCTCATCGTCTATATGTTTTATATCGACTAAGAATAAATCAGTTAATGAGATTAATTCTAGTACTTTTTTATTCATACTTGGTGCATTAACATAAAAACCACCACAAGTATCAACACACGTATTAATACCTAGAGATTTTAATTTTCTGAAAAGTTCTAAAATAAAATCTATCTGCAGTAGCGATTCTCCCCCACTTACTGTAACTCCTCCACCATCACTTGCTTCAAAAAATTCACGATACTTCACTATTTCTTTCGTTAATTGATCTACTGTCATAACTTTAGCATCAGGATTATGCATTTTCCATGTATCTGGATTATGGCAATATTTGCATCTTAACATACAACCTTGAAAGAATACCACATATCTAATCCCTGGTCCATCGACATTACCAAAAGATTCAACTGAATGTACATTAGCTGTCAATTCTTTTTTCTCTTCTATAGCTATTCCTTCTACTTTTTCCATTTCCATATGCAATTTCCTCCTTTTGCTATTCTATAGTTTTTTTATATCGTATTCTGAAAATATAATCATTTTAATCTAAAAAGTGGAGGCCTTTCGCCTCCACCTTCTTTTAATTATTTACTTAATTACATGAATTGGTGCATTGTACGGCTTAATACGTCACGTTGTTGCTCTGGAGTTAAGCTGATTAAGCGTACTGCGTATCCTGATACACGAATTGTGAAGTTTGGATAATCTTCTGGAGACTCAATAACTTTAAGTAATGTTTCTTTATTAAATACGTTAGTATTTAAGTGGTAACCACCTTTTTTGAAGTATCCATCCATCATTGCTGTTAAGTTTTTGATTTGGTCTTGTTTAGTTTTACCTAATGAACTTGGTGTGAATGCAGCAGTTAAGCTGATTCCGTCACGGCTGTATTCATATGGTAATTTAGCTACTGAGCTTAAGCAAGCTAGAGCTCCACTTTGGTCACGTCCGTTCATTGGGTTAGCACCTGGAGAGAATGGTTCTCCTGCACGACGTCCATCTGGAGTGTTACCAGTTTTCTTACCGTATACTACGTTTGATGTAATAGTTAAGATAGAAGTTGTAGTTTCATCTGCACGGTAAGTTGGGTGTTTTTTAAGTTTAGTCATGAATGTTTTTAGTAATTCAACAGCGATTTCGTCTGCACGATCATCGTTGTTACCAAATGTTGGGAATTCACCTTCAACTTTGTAATCTACTGCTAATCCAGTTTCGTCTTCGATTGGAGTAACTTTAGCGTATTTAATAGCTGATAAACTATCTACTGCTACTGAGAATCCAGCGATACCTGTTGCCATGAATCTTCTAACTTTAGTATCGTGTAATGCCATTTCTAAGCTTTCGTATGAGTATTTATCGTGCATGTAGTGGATTACATTTAATGTATTGATGTATAGTTTACATAACCATTCCATAAATACATCGAATTTAGCCCAAACTTCGTCGTAGTTTAATACTCCACGAAGAGGTTCTGTTTTAGGTCCAACTTGTACACCAGATAATTCATCACGTCCACCATTGATTGTGTATAGTAATGCTTTAGCTAAGTTAGCACGAGCTCCGAAGAATTGCATATCTTTACCAGTAGTCATACCAGATACACAACATGCGATAGATTTATCACAAGTTCCTAAGAAATCTGCTAATAATTCATCACTTTCATATTGGATAGCACTGTGGTTGATTGAAGATTCAGAACAGTATTCTTTGAATCCTCTTGGTAATTTACTTGACCAAAGAATTGTTAAGTTTGGCTCTGGAGAGTTACCCATATTATCTAATGTGTGGATGAAACGGAAGTCTGTTTTTGTTACTAATGATCTTTCAGCATCTAACATTTCCCCAACGATTAATGTTGCCCAGATAGGATCTCCTGAGAATAATTGGTTGTAGTCTGGTGTACGAGCGAATTTAACGCAACGTAATTTTAATACTAAGTGGTCAATTAATTCTTGAGCTTGAGACTCGTTAATTGTTCCATCTTGTAAATCTCTTTCAATATAGATATCTAAGAATGTAGCGATGTTACCGATAGACATTGCAGCACCGTTTTGTTGTTTGATAGCTGCTAGATATCCGAAGTATAGCCATTGAACTGCTTCTTTAGCGTTTGTAGCTGGTTCAGAAATATCAAATCCGTAGATTTTAGCCATTTCTTTTAATTCACCTAAAGCACGAATTTGTTCGCTAACTTCTTCACGGTCACGGATAACGTGTTCAGTCATAACTCCATCATCACCGATTTTAGCTAAATCATCTTTTTTCCAAGCGATAAGTTGATCTACCCCGTATAAAGCAACACGACGGTAGTCCCCGATAATACGACCACGTCCGTATGCATCTGGAAGTCCAGTGATAACACCAGATTTTCTTACTAAACGCATTTCTGGAGTATATGCATCGAATACACCTTGGTTGTGAGTTTTACGATAGTCAGTGAAGATCTTAATAACTTCTTCGTCTACTTCGTATCCGTATGCTTTACAGCTGTTAACAGCCATGTTAATACCACCGAAAGTCATTAACGCACGTTTTAATGGTTTGTCAGTTTGTAATCCAACGACTTGTTCTAAGTCTTTTTCAATGTATCCAGGTCCGTGAGAAAGAATAGTTGAAGGAATACTAGTATCCATGTCTAATGTTCCACCAGCTAAACGTTCTTGACGCATTAACTCGTTGAATTTTTCTACTAATTTAGTAGTTGCTTCAGTTGGTCCAGTAAGGAAAGATGAGTCCCCTCTGTACTCTGTATAGTTAGATTTAATAAAATCTACTAAATCTACCTCTGTTTGCCATTTTCCACCAACGAATGCTTTTTTTTCTGCAACTGTTGTCATATTGAGTCACTCCTTAATTTTTATTTTTATATTATATAAATTTATTAATTATTTGTTACACTCATAGTTTACAAAGAACTCATGATTAAAACAATAATATTTACACTCGATTTGTGTACAATTTGTGACTTACAGTACTAGTACAAATATTTTTATTTCTGATAATTCATTTTAAATTTTCATAAAAATTTAAAAATTCAGAATGGAAAGTTTACAGTAATAATTATGAAAACGTGATATTTTGAGAGTTTTATTTTTAAGGATATTTATTATCCATTATATAACTGTTATTTAACTGAGTAAAAATTATGTAGCTGTTATCATTATAGATATATCAAAAAATAGTATTATTTTACGATAAAATAAATAGGTAATCGATATTTTCTATCAATTACCTACTTTAAAAATACTATTTGAATATACTTAACAAGTCTGCATATCCCTCTTTTTCTAAATCTTCTTTCTTAATAAATCTTATTGACGCACTATTAATACAGTATCTAAGTCCACCTAACTCAGTAGGACCATCAGGAAATACATGCCCTAAGTGTGCATCTCCTACTCTACTTCTTACTTCTATTCTTTCTACAAAATGCGAATTATCTTTATAATATCTAGTAACTTCCTTTTCTATTGGTTTAGAAAAACTTGGCCATCCGCACTGAGAACTAAATTTGTCTTTCGAAGAAAATAATGGTTCACCTGTTGTTATATCTACATATATTCCTTCTTCAAAACTATCCCAATATTGTCCAGTATATGGACTCTCAGTTGCACTTTCCATAGTAACTGCATATTCTAAATCCGATAATTCTTTTTTCAATTCATCTTTTGATTTTCTTTCAAATTCTTCTGGATTAATTTTAATTTCTTCACTCATTTTATTTATCTCCTTTATAACTTATATATTCTTTTAAATCTTCTATTATATGATTTCCATCTTTTACCCCTAAATTATACACGTGGTTTAGTTTTTCGATATCTTTTTCCAGTCGCTTTACGTTAATATCTTCACTAGGTCTTATGACAAATACTTTCCCTTGCTTTTCTAACTCAAGTATTTTTTCTACTGTTTCATTATAATCTTTATATCTATTTTCTAATTTTTCAACTAGATGAGGATATTTTTTATAAAACATTTTAAATTGTATACTTGTTGATTTTTTCTTTCTATATGTGATGGGTCTTGTTAGTATAACAATTATTTTATCGTAATTTTGTTTTTCAAAGAAGTCTATCGGTATACTATTTGCTATTCCTCCATCAAGATACTTTTTCCCATCTACTTCTATTATTTCTGAAATAAATGGTAATGCAGAAGTGGCTCTTAAAGTCTCCATTTGCAAATATGGATCATGGATTTTTATAAACTCCGCTTCCCCATTTTCAATATTAGTTACTGTCGCATAAAAATTAGTCTTAGATTCTTTAAACGTTTTATTATCAAATACATCTAATTGAAAAGGAAGTCTGTAATATGTAAAATCCTTATTAATCAAGTTTCCAGTTTTTATCCAACTTTTTAAGCTCATGTATCTTTTATCATTTATATAATTAACATTGTAACGAAGTGCTCTTTTAGGTTGCTTAGAAACATAATTCACTCCGAATAGTGTTCCTGCAGAAACACCTACGATATCTGTAACCTCTATATTATTTTCCAAGAACACATCAAGGACACCAGCTGTAAATAGTCCTCTCATTGCTCCACCTTCTAATACTAAACCTACTTTCATTCAATCACACTCCTTTTTAAATTGATACCATTATATCATCTTTTATTCATTAGTTTAAATAAATTTACTTGAGAATCAAGTTATGTTAATATTTTAAACAAATACTAATTAAATACGAGGTACATATGAACATACTACTAATTGGCGGTAATGGCTTTGTAGGCCAAGCATTAATTAAAGAATTCACAGAAAATAAAGTAAAAGTTAGCTACTTATCTAGATCGCAAAACCACTCTATCACTAGTGAAGATGCAACATGGATACAAGGAGATATTTTTGATCTTGACAACATAATGATTAAAGAATGCTACGATATAGTTATTCATTTAATTGGAACAATTAAAAATAAAAATCTATATTCTAAACTAAATACAGAAAGTGTGGCACAAACAATTAAATTATGTCAAAAACACAATATCAATAAACTTGTCTACTTTTCTGCAAACGGTGGCTTCAAACGATATTTAGAAAGCAAGGTTACCGGAGAAAAATTAGTAGTAGATTCAAAACTAGATTATCTAATAGTACGCCCAGGTCTTATGTACGGTAAAGACAGACTTACCTCTTATTTCAATATATTACCGATTAAATTCTTTTCAAAATTAGGTATTACATTTTTCAAAAATGTTTATCCTCTTCCAGTTGAAAAAGTAGCAAAGTCAGTAGTTAAATCTATTCTCAACAATACTGATTCAACTATTATTGAAATAAAAGACATGAAATAACTATATACACCGACTTAAAGGGAGTGACTCAAAAATCGTGATTTCGAAGAAATCGATTTTGTCGAGTCACCCCCGCAAAGTTTATTAGATATCTAAAAAGCTTTTATAAAGCGTATTTAGATATCAATAAACCACTGCGTCTATGAGTTTTCATATACACTTTGTTAAAATTTAGGACTTTTGGATCAGCTCCTTAAGTCTATTTTTTTATGACATTTGTCATATTACTTCATGACATTACCTACTAAAAGTTATCTTAACACTTTGCTATAATTTAATTATCAAAGATGAGGTGAACAAAATGTCATTAAATAATATTATAGAAGTAAAAAACATAACAAAAACAATTAAAGGAAAATATATCTTAGATGATATTTCTTTTAACGTGAATTCTGGTGAATGCATTGCTTTAATTGGACCTAACGGTGCTGGTAAGACTACTCTAATGAATTGTCTATTAGGAAATAAATTTATCAACTCAGGTTCAATAAAAATTAACTCTCTAAATCCAGGAAACCAAAAACTAAAAGAATTTCTTAACATACTTCCACAAGAAAATGTTGTTCCTGAAAAACTAAAAGTAAAAGAACTACTAGATTTTATACAGAAATTATATAAGAATCCATTAACAAATGAAGAAATCGATGCACTGCTAAGATTTGATGAGTCTCAAAAAGATAATTTTGCTTCTAAATTATCAGGTGGGCAAAAAAGATTATTATCTTTTATTATTACATTAATAGGAAGACCAAAATTAATTTTCTTAGATGAGCCAACAGCTGGAATGGATACATCAACACGTATCAGATTTTGGGAAATTGTGAATAACTTAAAAAATAAAGGTCTAACTATTATTTATTCTTCACATTACATCGAAGAAGTAGAACATACCGCAGATAGGATCTTAGTTCTAAATAAAGGAAAACTAGTTCGTGATACTACTCCACATGCTATGCGTGCTGAAGAAATTGAAAAATACTTCACACTACCTATAAAATATCTAGATTTATTAAAAGATAGTGCTATTATAAATAATTTAGAAGTAAAAACTGATAGCTTCAACTTCTTGACTAAACAACCAGACGAAATATGGAACATATTACAACAAGCTGGTTGCACGTTTAAAGAAATTGAAATTCAAAATAGAACTTTATTAGATAGTATTTTTATAACAACTAAAGATAATGGAGGAGAGAAATAATGAAAAATCTTGCTAACTTATTAAACATAGAATTTATATTCATAAAAAGAAACTTAACTAATTTTATTATGGGATTAGGTTTTCCAGTTATCTTCTTTATACTATTTTCTGGAATGCAGCAATTCGATGATCCTGAAACAAAGATACGCGTTGTAAAAGATATGCTTATTTCAATGACCGCATTCAGCAGTATAAGCTTCGCTTTATTTTCTCTTCCTATTTCAATAAAAGAAGATGAGAAAAACAACTATCTACATATATTAAATAATTCTCCTATAAAAATATCTGAATACTACCTTGCTCGTTTTATTCGTCTAATAATTACGTTTATTATATCAATAGTTGTTGTATTTGCTGTTGGGCATATCTTTAGAGGCGTTAATATGACAGCTCGTGAATGGTTTATGTCAGCTGTTCTAATGCTTATTGGAAGTATTACATTTTTAGGTATGGGATTACTTCTATCCCTTATAAAATCAGAAGAAAAACTTTCGTTACTTGCTAATATATTATACCTAGGACTTGCTATGTTAGGTGGACTTTGGTGGCCTACTTACCTTTTCCCAGAATGGTTACAAAATATATCTAAATTGACACCAACTTATTACCTATTAGAGTTCGTTAATAAATATATTAAAGAAGATATTTTCTCTTATAAAGCTCTAGCTATACTTCTAGCCTATTCAGTTGCATGTATAATTGCTACATTGGTAATAAAAAACAGAAGAGAATCAAAATAATAACATAAGAGTGCGGATATAATATTCACACTCTTATGTTATTATGGTATTATTAAAGAATAAGGAGATTAAAATGTATAAAAAATTATTAAATTTATTAAAGGGAAATTATGGGTTTTATCTATCTTTGGTATTTTTTATATTCCCACTTGTATATGTTATTAGTGGAAGTTATCCAAAATATACATTGCCCTTAACTATTCTCGCCATCGCTTCATATATAGGAATGTTATATACAAAAAATAGAGTTCTTGTTTTTACTGAATGGTTTTATTTAATTGCTTATATCAGTTACATGACCATTGTTTTATATCCAACGAACATTCTATTTAGTTTTTATTTAAGTAATCTACTTGTTTGGCATTTTCATGATAAGTATTTTACATACAGAACAATTAGTTTTTTCATAACAATAAATTCCCTAACATTATATATAATTGCTAATCCCAAAATGAATATTGGAGATAGAATAATCCTATTTATTTTTTCTTCTATGTGTATCATAACTTATTTTACCCAAAAATATGGCTATGAAAGAAATAAATTGAAAAATGAACGTTTAAAACACAATGAACATATTAATCTACTTCTTGCTGAAAATGAAAGAAATAGAATTGGACGAGACTTACATGATAGTATCGGACATACATTTGTTATGTTAAAATTAAAAGCTGAACTAGCTGAAAAATATTTAGAAAAAAATAATTTTGAAGCCGCAAAAAAAGAACTAAAAGAAATCAGTGAAATCAGCAGTACTTCAATGACAGAAACACGTTCTATTATTAATAAATTAAAGCATAGAAGTATTACTGAAGAATTAAAAGTTATTACAGATATTATGACCATGGCTGATATTTCATTAGATATTGAGAATAATATGACTACACTACCATCTGAGTTAGTTGAATGGACTATTACAATGGTACTAAAAGAATTAACGAATAATGTTATTAAACATAGTAAGGCTAATAAATGCAATATTGAAATAATTGAATCTACTAATAACTATACTATTATTGTCTCTGATAATGGTCGTGGTTTTGAAAATATTGACGGAACAGAACTAACTTCTATAAGAGATAGAATTAAACTAGTTAATGGAGTAATAGATATAACATCAAAAAAATCCCCTACAACTATCAAAGTAACAATTAGTAAATAAAAAAGGAGGACAATATGAAATTACTTATCGCTGAAGATCAAAGTATGTTACGAGATGCACTGACAACATTATTATCAATGGAAGATAGCGTTGAGAGTGTACTTCAAGCTAAAGATGGAAAAGAAGCTATAAATTTAATTTCTACTAATGATATAGATGTAGCTATACTTGATGTAGAAATGCCTGAAGCAACAGGACTAGACGTACTAGAATACATTCGTAGTAATAATATACATTGTAAAGTTGTTATTGTGACAACTTTTAAACGTATGGGATATTTTGAACGCGCTATAAAAAATAACGTAGATGCCTACGTCTTAAAAGATCGTTCAATCGATGAACTTATGAAAACTATAAACAACGTCTTAGCAGGACACAAAGAATACTCACCTGAACTAATGGAAAATATCTTCAATAGTCATAATCCATTAACAAACCAAGAAAAAATTATTCTTTTAAAAATTAAAGAAGGATTACCAAATAAAGAGATTGCTAATGAACTATTTTTATCAGAAGGAACTATTAGAAACTATATTTCCAATATCCTTACAAAATTAAACTGCAAAAACAGAACAGAAGCCGTAAAAAAATCTACTGAGGAAGGATGGCTTTAGATGACAAGAAAACTCGCTATAAGATTATCATTACTTTCGTCAATTATATACATAGCACTAACAATACTATACTTTACAAGTGTATTATCAAAAATTAATCATTCTGACACTCCTAGCGCAGGCGCTGGTTTAGGATTGCTACTTGCATTTCTAATACCACACTACTTTATGCTCTTAATAGCTCTTATTTTTAATATTGTTATCTCATTAATAAAATTCACAAAAAACTATTTAATTATTATAAATATTATATTGTATATCATAGCTGGTGCGTTAGGGATTTATATTGGATTTTTCTTTATTATTTCTATTATTTTCCAAATAATATTCTTGATAATTGCGTATAATAAATAAAAACAGGAACAACTTTAAATCATAATTTTTACAAATTGATTTTTAGTTGTTCCTGCTATTTTATTTAACTACAGAATAGCTAATGTCGATTAATTCTTTTATTGTTTCTAATTTGATATTTTTATCTAACACTATACTAATCCAATGCTTTTTACTCATATGATATGCTGGGTAAATATTTTTATTATCAATAATTTCTAAAATTTTGTCCGTTGGATATTTTACATTTAAAATTTTCACTTTAGTTGTAATATCGGTATTTTTATTCAATTTACTATAGTCTACATCCAGAAACAAGGCATACCATTTATTTTTTTCATTTACAAATGTCAATATATCGGGATGTTTTTTAAAAGGATTAACATGATTCCCACCGTAGTTATTATTACAATAGTCGATGATTTCTGAACTTATTTTTCCTGATTCATCAGCTAACCCTAATATTGAACTTAGTAGTTTCTCTACATGTTCTCTAATATTTTGTACCGTTTCACCCACAGCACTATCTACACTAAATAATGAATAAATCTCATCAAATTCTAAATCATAAACTTCTATCATAAGTTGGTTATTAACAAATACGATTTCTATTGAGAAGCTACTATCTAAAATTTCTTTTCTATATATTAGTTTTTCCGCTTCTTCCCTAAATCCAAACTGTAAAAGTTGTTCTTTAGAGAAGTTATATTTTTCTACATAAATTATTTTCATAAAACTTTATTCGAATCTAGCTCTATCGTGACTTTGATTCCACTTGTCTACCTCTGGTCCTTTTGGCACAATAGTTTTACCTGCTGATACATAGTATCCAACCTTTATTGCTTCAAAGTCTGTTGTAGATCCGAATCCTGGTGTTTGATATAAGTCTTTTAAGTAGTTGAAAATATTAGGATATTCCTCAATTCTCTTTTTATTCGCAGAATATAATCCATAATAAACGA
>CAUUCZ010000032.1:0-14363 GCA_963543895.1 uncultured Gemella sp.
TATTATTATCCTTAAATAATCCATATGGAGGTCTACTAATGACTAAATACTATTATGACCCTACTAACAATCGTGGGTATATCCCTGGTAGATATGTTAACAAAGTGGTATTCTTATTAATCACCTTCTTTTTAGGACATTTCGGAATTCAATATTTCTACATCGGAAAAAACTTTAAAGGACTACTGTGCTTACTATTTTGTTGGACTTTCATTCCATCAATTATAGCAGTTTTTACTTTTGTAGTGACATTATTCAAACCAACAAATGAACACGGTGATATATTTATACACTATTAAAAAATCAAGGTTAAAAATTTTTTAACCTTGATTTTTTATTATTTTCATTTAACTTAACACTTTAGAATTACTCCATAAACCCTTTTAGTTTATTTAGTTTAGAAGGGTGTTTTAATTTTCTGATAGCTTTTGCTTCGATTTGACGAATACGCTCACGAGTTACCCCAAACGCACTACCTACTTCTTCTAAAGTGTGAGTCTTACCATCTTTCAGACCAAAACGTAATTTCAGAACATTTTCTTCACGATCAGTAAGTGTTTCTAGTATCTCCTCTAGTTGTTCTTTTAGAAGTTCATTTGCAGCGTGCTCTACTGGAGATTGAGCTTCTTTATCTTCGATAAAATCTCCTAAATGTGAATCATCTTCTTCACCGATTGGCGTTTCTAATGAAACTGGTTCTTGAGCTATTTTTAAAATTTCACGAACTTTTTCTGGAGTCATATTCATTTTCTTAGCGATTTCTTCAGGTTTTGGTTCACGACCTAAGTCTTGAAGCAATTGTCTTTGAATACGAATTAGACGGTTAATAGTCTCAACCATGTGAACTGGGATACGAATAGTTCTAGCTTGGTCTGCGATAGCACGAGTGATTGCTTGACGAATCCACCAAGTAGCATATGTAGAGAATTTGAACCCTTTTGAGTAGTCGAATTTTTCTACCGCTTTGATTAATCCCATGTTACCTTCTTGGATTAAGTCTAAGAATAACATACCACGTCCAACATAACGTTTAGCAATACTTACAACAAGACGTAAGTTAGCTTCAGCTAAATCTTTTTTAGCTTGTTCTTTTTCTTCTTCAGTTCCTGTTTCGATAATTTTAGAAAGCTCTAATTCTTTTTCTTTTGATAATAGAGGTACTTTCCCGATTTCTTTTAAGTACATTCTTACAGGGTCATTAGTTCTAATTCCTGCTGGAACAGATAAATCTTCTAAGTCTAATTCTTCTTCCTCTTCTTCTTCGTGATTAGCATTAATTAAAATAATATCTTCATTATTTAATTCTTCATAGAAATCATCCATCGCTTCTGAAGAAATATCTAATTTTGATAAAGCATCTACGATTTCTTCTTGAGTTAACTCACCTTGTTTTTTACCTTTTTCTAACAATTCTTTTTTAATTGTTTCAAAATCTTTTACTTTCTTAGCCATGTTCTTCTCCTCTATTTCTTATATTTTTTTAACTTTAATAGCAATTCTTTTTGAGCTTCTGTATCCATTTCTTGAATAGCCACTCTGAGTCTATCTTTTATCTCTTTTAATGTCATTTCTTTATTTGAAAAATAGCTTATATAATCACCTACAACATCAGCTGTTGGATTTTCTTCAATTAGAAAATCTGTTTCATCTATATAAGTTGCAAGCCTTACTACTTCATCATCCTCAATGCTATGAATAAATTTATGGATATGGAATTCTAAATTATTATTATAATAAATTACCAAATAATCCATTAAGTTCACAAAAGCTTCTTGAGGAAATTGACATTTTTCTAAATCATTATATTTTTCTACGAATAATGATCTATCGACAAAAAAGTATTTAAATAATTTACACATTTTCTTGTCGTAATTTGTCGTTCTAAACAACAGTTCTGGGTTTGTCGGCGCCACCCATTCTACTGCTGCTGCTTTCTTCCTTTTCACATTCACCTTACCTAATTCTTTAAGAAGAACCTGTCGTTCGATTCTGAACTCCTCTGCCAAATTAGTAAGCAATATATATTTTAATGATTCATCTTCTACATAGGCAATATTAACAAGTATTTCGTTTTTATATTTGATACGTTGTTCTATATTTGATTTAGAATCATTTTTACAATATTCAATTTTATAATTAATAAAGTGTTCTTTATTATTTCTTAAATAATTCTCAACATCAAAATCAGGATTTCTAATATTTTTTTCAGTTAAAAATTCATCTAAATCCTTCGCACCCGAAAATTTCAACTTATAGACATTGTCAGTTGTTTGAATGATTCTGTTTCCAATCTCTATCTGAGCTTTCGATCCCGCTTCATCATTGTCTAAACTTAGTGTTATTTTTTTTACAAGTGATAAAACTTCTTTTAATTTATTATTATCTATGTTTGTACCCATCAATGCAACAGCATTCTTCATACCATTTTGATGAGCCTTAATAACATCCATATATCCTTCACATAAAATCACTTCATTTGCTTTAGCTATAAATGAACGCGCATCTGAAAAATTGTATAAAACTGTTCTTTTTTCAAAAATTTTCGTCTCATGCGTATTGTAGTATTTCGGAACACTCTTATCAGAAGACATTGTTCTCCCCGAAAATGCTACAACTTGATTTTGGTTATTTTTTATAGGGAACATTACTCTATCTTTAAAGACATCATAATAATCTCCATTATCATTTTTTCCTAGTAATCCCGCTTCAACCATTAAATCCAAATTAATCTTATTCGAATTAAAAAAGTTTAAAGCAATATTGTTATCTCGAGGAGCATAGCCAAGATTAAAGTGTTTAATAACATCTTCACTTAGCCCCCTGTCTAATAAATATTTAAGTGCATCTTCCGCTTCTTTTGTATTTAGTAGAATATAATTATAATAATCCGCTAAAAGTCTGTGCCCATAATACATTATATCCAATTCATTGTTCAAATCGTAACTAGCTTCTTTATTATCATTTGACTCTAAATCTAGTCCTAACCTTGTTCCTAGTTTAGCGATTGCTTGATTGTATGTAATATTTTCTATCAGCGATACAAACTGAAAGATATTTCCACCTTTACCACATCCAAAACAATGGGCTATTTTTTTCTCAGGAGAAACAGTAAAAGATGGAGTTTTCTCATTGTGAAATGGACATAATCCTAAGTAGTTTTGTCCTCTTTTTTCTAATTTGACGTATTCACTAACTAGACTGACTATATCAATATTATCAAAAATATAATCAATATCTTGTTTAGATATCCTTGCCACCTTTCTCCTCCTTTTTATAATTTAATAATTAAGAATAAAATGAAAAGATTATTTCCCAACACTAATTATAACATAAACTAAATTATTTTAATATAGTTTGTTTAAATATTTATAGAAGTACACTAACTATAAAAACCACCAATCTATTATTTTTTTTATTTTTTGACTATGAATATTTTATAAACTAATAATCTTCTAAATTTAATAATTTATACTATATAGTTTTATCCTGAGTTTAAAGTATTTTTTAAAAATACTTTATTAATTCTTTAACCCTTTTCTTTATTAATTTTATTAAATTCTAATATCTTAATTATATAAAACAAACAGTAAAAAACATTCTATAATTATTACTAAATAAATACAAAACTATAAGTTTATAGCATTTTATTAGGTTTTAGGTTATAATATGAATATCATTTAAAAAAGGAGTATTAAAGTGAAAGTAATTATAGTCGGTGGTGGTAAAGTCGGTGAACTTCTTTGCACTGATTTTTCTAACACATTTGATGAAGTGACAATTATCGACACAAATGAACGACGTGTTGAAAAGCTCGTTGAAACATATGATATTAATGGATTAGTCGGTAATGGTGCGAATTCTGACATATTATTAGAAGCTGATGCAGCTAACGCCGATATGTTTATATCTGTTACTACTAGTGATGAAATTAATATGATTTCGTGTATAGCAGCTAAACAGATTGGTGCAAAATATACAATTGCAAGAATACGTAACCCAGAATATTCTAAAACAAAAGAGTTTATAAAACAATCTCTTGGAATAGATCTAATGGTCAATCCTGAATACGAAGCAGCTAAACAAATTTTCTATATGCTGAAATATCCAACAGCAATAAAAGTAGAAAGTTTTTCTAATAATAAATTCAATATCCTAGAAGTAATAATTAATGAAAACAGCATACTTAATGGTGTCTCTCTAATAGAAAGTAAAAAATACATTGATTTCCCTTCGCTAGTTTGTTTAGTTGAAAGAAAAGGAAATGTCTTTGTACCTCGTGGTAATTATATTTTTGAAGTTGGAGATAAAGTTCATATTACAGCTTCTAATAAGAATCTTAAAAACTTCTACAAGTTATTAGGAAATAAAGAAAATCTTGAGAAAAAGGTAACATCTTCTTTAATTATAGGCGCTGGAAAAATAGCTCACTACTTAGTTGAATTTTTACAAAAAGCATCATTCTATACTAAGGTTATCGAAATTGATAAAGAAAAAGCCATATCTCTAAGTGAGACCTTCCCAGAAATTGATGTTATCTGGGCTGACGGTAGTGATCGAGACACATTAATTGAAGAAGGAATCCAAACATTTGATAGTTGTATTTCTCTTACTGGTCTTGATGAAGAGAATATAATAATTAATCTTTATGCACATAAGCTTGGTATTAAGAAAACTGTTGCTAAAGTGAATCGTGCATCTCTTAAACAAATAGCTGAAGATATCGGTCAATATTCATACATCACACCAAAAGAAATAGTTGGGAATATAATAAAAAAATATACAAAATCTTTACAATGTAGTAGATCTTCTGATATAGAAAGTTACTATCGTATAGCTAATAATAAAGCTGAAGTTATAGAGTTTAAAATAACAAGTGACAATGCTAAAGTCATAGGAACTAAGCTTAAGGATCTAGCTATAAATGACAACATGCTTATCGCATTTATCATTCGTAATAATAAACAAATCTTCCCAAATGGTGAAGATGAAATTATAGTGAATGATAATGTTGTTGTTGTAAGTTATGGAAATAAACTTGAACATATCGATGATATTCTTGCAAGGAGGTAACCTATGAATTTTAAAATGGTTTTTAACGTCGTTGGGAAAATGTTAATGCTCTTAGCGGCACTTTTAATTCTCCCTACTATTGTATCATTAATTTATGATGAATCTCTTCGCATTACACTTTCTTTTTTTAGTACAGTTATTTTATGCTTTGTATTATCATTAGTAATACATTATTTAACAAAAGATGTAACCGAACGTGATTTCTACAAGAGAGAAGGATATGTTATTGTAACTTTAACATGGGTTATCTTTTCTCTATTGGGCGCTCTTCCCTTCTATATATCTGGAGAAATACCACACTATATTGACAGTTTATTTGAGACAGTTAGTGGCTTTACGACTACAGGCTCAACTATATTACAAGATATTGAATCTTTATCAAAGAGTCTTTTATTCTGGCGTAGTTTTACACACTTTATAGGAGGTATGGGGGTTATCGTCTTTGCACTTGCAATTCTTCCACGATCTCCACACACTATCCATATAGCTAAGGCAGAAGTTCCTGGCCCATATTTTGGTAAAGTGGTATCATCTATGAAGCAAACAGCAATATATCTTTATAGTATTTATATCGCCTTAACAATTTTACTATTCTTCCTATTATTGCTAGGTGGAATCGGAGTTTTCGATAGTATTAATCTCGCATTTTCTACAGCGGGAACTGGAGGTTTTGCTGTAAGAAACGCTGGTATCGCATATTATAATAGCACTTATATTACAGTTGTTATCGCTATTTTTATGCTAATATTCTCTATGAATCTTAGCTTAATATATTTTGTAGTTTTTAAAAGATACTTTAAAGTACTAAAAAGTGAAGAATTACGATGGTTTTTTGGAATGATATCTATACTTTCTATAATAATGTTCTTAGATATTTATCGTTCTTATGATACGCCTAATCATAGTTTATTAGATGTATTCTTTACTGTTTCATCGGTTGTTTCAACTACAGGATTTACCTACAATGATTTTAATATTTGGCCTGTATTTTCTAAAATGATTATACTTATTCTTATGATAGTTGGTGGTTGTACTGGTGGCACTGCAGGTGGAATTAAAATTCCACGATTAATTTTCTTTGTAAAAAATGCGAAGCAAAGTATAAGTAAAGCTCTAAATCCAAGAAAGATTACTATGTTCAAAATAGATGGAAAAATAGTAAAAGATACTACACCATTATCTAACTATCTGCTATTATTTGGCTTTGTGTATGTTATTATTTTATTTTTAATAACATTCCAAATTAATGACTTTGAAGATGCAATTTCTTTAACTGTCACATCAATTAGTAATGCTGGACCTGCATTTAACCACTACGGTCCGATGAGTAACTTCTCAGAAATACCGTACTTTACAAAAATTATTTTATCTGTATCAATGTTACTAGGACGTTTGGAATTAATGCCACTAATAGTCTTTTTCTCTGCTAATACTTGGAAAAAACGTAGAAAAAGATCAAGAGAAAATCAAAGAATTACTAATAACTTCATTGAATAATATACTGATAGAAATTATTCAAAAATCATAATTTTCGAGTAATCTATTTTGTTGAGTCACCCACATTTTATTAATCAATACAAAAAGACGAGTTCTACTTATAGATCTCGTCTTTTATCATTGAAACTATCTCTTGAATTTCTTCGTTGATTCTTTCATCTAATTCTTCTTTAGTAATTAATTCATCATTATGCGCTTCTGTATACCCTAGTATTATACCTAAAGAATTCTTAACATTATGCAACATAATTTTTTTCTTCTGTTCATTTTTATCCAATTCTGAACTTCTTTTATAAATCATAAATATATTTAAAAATACAAAAAATGTTAAAGGCAGGAAAAATATTTTAATATGTATTGCGGCAATAAGAAATACTACTATTAATACATTTACAGTTATGAAACTAATCATATTTTTCATGATATAAACTATAAACCTCTTTTTTATTTATGCCATATTCTTTAGCAGTATTTTTAATAGCTTCTGATTTTTTTTCACCACTTTGGACTTTTTGATAGATTATTTCTACAATATCATCGAGATTAAGTTCTGTCTGTTCTTCATCCTTTGATGGAGAAATAATAACAACAAATTCCCCTTTTTCCTTAATTTCTCCACCTAACATATCTAATATCACGCTAGCTTCATATGTTTCGATTTGTTCAAACATCTTCGTAAGTTCTCTTGCTACTGCAATTTTTCTAGTAGGTGCAATTTTAGAAATCTCCTCCACTAAGTTTTTTACTCTGTGTGGACTTTCATATAAAATACCAGTTGTCTTTGAGTTTAAAATAATTTCTAACTTTTGCTTAAGTTCCTTACTTTTTCTCGGTAAGAATCCATAGAAAGTATAATTGTAAGATTCTATACCGCTAGCAACCAGTGCAGTAAGTCCCGCATTAGCACCTGGTAAAGCTACAACATCCAGTCCTGCGGTTTTTACCTTCTCTACAAGTACATACCCTGGATCTGAAATACATGGCATTCCTGCATCAGTTACCAATGCTATATCTAATCCTTCTTCTAAGTATTCTATTATTTTATCACTCATTTTATCTTCATTATGCTCATGATAACTAAGTAGTTTTTTACCCTTCACTTCATAATGATTCAATAACTTCTGAGTATTTCTCGTATCTTCACAAGCTATTATATCCGCTTCTTTTAGCACTCTTAGTGCTCTTAATGTAATATCTTCCAAATTACCTATTGGTGTTCCCACTAAATATAACATAGTTATTTTTCCTTTATTTTAATATTAAAATCTTTTATTTTTTTCCTTTTTTCTGTATTCAAATTAAGTAGAATATACTCTTCTTTGCTACTACGAGTTCGTTTTTTGAATAGACTTTCTGCACTCGTAGCTTCACTTTTCGTCTTAAACTCTTCAAAATATATAAGTTTTACAGGTACTCTTACTCTCGTATATTTTGCACCTTTTTTGGCATTATGAGTTTTTATCCTTCTAACAATATCTGTTGTATATCCAGTATACCAAGTTTTGTCACAACACTCAACTACATACATAAAACTACTCATAAATACCATACACTTTCTTCATCTCATCTGTATAACTACCATCTTCATTATAAATATAGAATGGTTGTTCAACTTTAATATCGCTAACCTTAGAAATACTACCCTCAACAAGTACTATTTTACTATTCTCACTTGAAGGCTTACTATATACAAACTTTATTCTCTTAATTGCTAGTCCATTTTTCTCACATTCAGAGATAATATCACTTATTCTATAAGTTCTATGAACCAATGCAAATTTCCCATTTTGTTTAACTAAATATCTAATTGCCTGGATTACATCGCTAAGATTACATAGTAATTCATGACGTGAAATATTGTGATTAAACTTTTCACGTTGATTAGGCATATTCTCAACAGGGAAATATGGTGGATTACAAATTACATAGTCAAATGTTGATGGTTTGTAATAGTCTTTTACATTTTTTATATCACCACTTCGTACTGCTATATTAGTAATTTCATTTAACTCTATACTTTTTTTACTCAGTTCAACTAAGTCATCCTGAATTTCTAACATTTCTATCTTTGCATCAGACTTCTCTCTAAGAATTATTGAGATACCACCATTCCCACTGCAAAGTTCTATAATATTTTTCTTAAAACTTCTCGGCACATTGGCAAAATATGGTAATAAAAAAGAGTCCGTTGACATACTATAATGATCAACTTTTTGTAATATTTTAAAATTTTTAGAAACTGTATCAACTCTTAAATTATCTTCCATACTAACCTCTTGTTAAAAATTCTAAACTATTGTTATCTAATAAAATAGTAAAGGCAAATTTTTCCAACACCAATGTTGCATTTACATTTCCATTTAAATCTACTTGTGCTTGAAGTATTTTCTCCTGTACCTTACTTATATTAACAACATCACTTACGATTTCATTACTATAACTTTTAGAAACTTCCATACTTAAATATTTGAAAAACTCTACTACTTCATCTTTAGTCTTTAATTTTTCTAACAGATAAATATTAGCAAGATGCGGTTTTCTCATATGTCTTTTTACATATTCATCAGTAATAGTAATTAACTCTTCATTCTGTTCAATTTCAATATGTTCACTGCGCCCTATTAGTTTAACTTGTTGACAGCGGGAAATAATAGTTGGTAATATGGCACTGATATTTTTACAACTAAGAATAGCTATAATATCATCTTCAGGTTCTTCTAAAAATTTAAGTAAACTGTTTGCTGCTTGCTCAGTCATTTTTTCTATATCTTTTATCCAGTATATCTTCTTACCATAAAATGATTTAACACTCAAATCCGATTTTAATGTTTGAATTTCATCTTTCTTTATCGAAGTTTCACTTGATAATTTATAAAAATCAACATAATTACCATGATTTATACTATTGCAGTTTTTACAATTTTCACAGCTATAAAACTCTTTATCTTTATTTTCTAAACAAAAAATTGCTTTAACAAAACTCAAAATAAACTCATCAGAATATAAACTATCCTCACCTACTACTAAATAGGCATGGGATAGTTTATCTACTTTTAATGTATTTGTTAAAGATTTTATTACAATTGTATCTTTACTAAAGTTCATTGTTTAAAAATCCTTCCAATATAGCAAGTGCTTGTTTTTGCACATTCTCGTATGTATCACTTGCATCAATTACCTTAATGCGTTCGGTATTTTCTCTTGAAAGATCATCATAACCACGTTTGACATTTTTATAGAAATCTAAACTTTCTTGATCCATTCGATTATTATCATCTCTATTTTTGGTACGAGCTAACCCAACTTCAACATCTACGCAGAAGTACAGTGTCAAATCTGGTTCAAGATTATCAGTAGCATATGCATTTATATCTAAAATATCTTGTTTAGAAAGTCCTCGCCCATAAGATTGGTAAGCAACAGAACTATCCACAAAACGATCACAAATTACAATATACCCTTCATTTACATGAGGTAATATTTTTTTTACAATGTGATCACGTCGGCTAGCACAAAACAGCAAACTTTCAGTTTTAGCGTCGATATCATTTGAACTATCAAAAAGTAGTTCTCTGACTTTCTCACTAAACTCTGTCCCACCAGGCTCACGTGTTGTTATTACTTTATATCCCTTTTCTTTCAAATACTCTGTAGCAAAGTTGATAAAGCTCGTTTTACCTGAACCATCTGAACCTTCTACTGTTATGAATTTACCTTTCATTATAAATAACCTTTCTTCTATTGTAATTACTTATTCATAAATTGAGAAATTCTTTCAACAGCTTCTTTTATATTTTCCATGCTTGTTGCATAACTAATTCTAAAGAAGTCATTGTATGCTTTCCCAAATGCTGTCCCAGGGATAACCCCAACACGAGCCTCTTTCGCTAATAATTTACAAAACTCCATCGCACCAAGTTCTCTATATTCCGCTGGAATTTTGGCAAAGATATAAAATGCTCCATCAATTTCAGGAATTTCAAAACCTAATTCGCGAAGTCTTGGAACCATATAATCTTTTCTTTCTCTATAAGTTTCAATCATATGATTATTATATTTATCTACATTTTCATCTGTTAAAGCTACTACAGCAGCATCTTGAACAAATGTTGGAGCTCCAGACACTGTAAACAGATGGAAAACCCCAATTTTTCTAATCATCGCTTGGGGAGCTGCGACAAATCCAATACGCCAACCTGTCATAGCATGAGATTTTGATAATCCACTGATTAGAACTGTTTGTTCCGGAATAAACTCTGCAAGTGATGTGTGTTTATAGTTATATGTAATATCTCCATAAATTTCATCACTAAGTACAAAAATATCATATTTTCCTAATACATCAGCAATTTCTTTAACTTCTTCTCTAGTATAAGAAACACCACTTGGATTATTTGGATAGTTAATTAAAATTGCTTTTGCATCTTTATTCTCTTCTAGTGCTTTTTCTAAATCACTTGGGCGAACTTTAAAACCATTATCAGCTGTGTCAATAAATTTAATATTACATTTATTTAGTATACCTACACCCTCATATGCTGAAAAATATGGTGTCACTACTAAAATAGTATCTCCTTGATTTGTAATAGCTGAAATTGTATGCTCTATTGCTGCAGAAGCACCTATTGTTACAATAACCTCATCAGAACTATATTTTAAATTATATCTTTTTTCTAAATTTTTTGCCCATGCTGCTCTTAATGGCTCAATACCATTATTTACCGAGTAGTGTGTTCTATTATTATCTAAAGCAACTTTCGCAGCTTCTTTAACCTCTTCAGCAGTGTCAAAGTCTGGCTCTCCTAACGTTAACTTGATAATCCCTTCAATCGTCGAAGCAAATGCATCAAATTCTCTAATTGGTGATCCCGTAAGATTTGCTAAAGATGTGTTAAATTTGTTTTCTAATGATTTTTTGATATCCATATATATATCTACCTTCCTTTACAATTTAGGTACATTGTTAATATAACATTTCTAATATTGTAACATATTTTCAACAAAAATTAAATTAGTATCTTAAAAATATAAAAGTGAAATATTAACAATGATTACATAATATTTTATAGTATTTTCATTAAATTTTCAAGATGAAATATCGGATACTTTATATAAAAATTCAGAAAATTCAAAGAAAAGTATTGAAAAATGATTGAATTAGTATTATAATATTTCTAACACATTTAAAAATTAATTGTTTCAAAAGATAAGGAGAAATATAATTATGACAAAACTAACAGTAAATGATATCAGAGTAGAACTTACAACTACTCCAAAAGAAAAAACACCCGACGATAAACTAGGATTTGGTACAGTCTTTACAGACCATATGTTCGTTATGGATTGGTCTTCTGATAAAGGGTGGTATGATCCACGTATCGTACCTTACGGACCTATTCCAGTTTCACCTGCTCTAAACGTATTACACTATGGACAAAGTGTTTTCGAAGGTATGAAAGCATATAATGCTAATGGAGAGGCAGTTTTATTCCGTCCAGAGCAAAACTTTAGACGTTTAAATAAATCTTCAGATCGTATTGCTTTACCTGAGCTAGATGAAGAATTCGCATTAGCTGCTCTTAAAAAATTAATTTCTATCGATAAAGAATGGATTCCTAAATCAGAAGGTACTTCTTTATACGTTAGACCGTTCCTATACGGTGCTGAAGAAGCTCTAGGTGTTCACCCAAATAACGAAGTTAAATTCGTAATTATCTTATCACCATCAGGAAGTTACTTCAAAGCAGGATTACAACCAAACAAAATCTTCGTAGAACACGAATATGTACGTGCAGTTCGTGGTGGATTCGGATTCGCTAAAACAGCAGGTAACTATGCTGGATCTCTAAAAGGTCAAAAGAAAGCACAAGAGCTTGGTTACTCTCAATCACTATGGCTAGATGGAGTTGAGCAAAAATACATCGAAGAAGGTGGAGCTATGAATATCTTCTTCAAAATCGACGGAACATTTGTTACACCAGAATTAAATGGTTCTATCCTTCCAGGTATCACTCGTGCTTCAGTATTAGAATTACTTAAATCACTAGGTGAAAAAGTTGAAGAAAGAAAACTATCTCTAGAAGAAGTGTATGAAGCTTACGATAATGGAAAACTTGAAGAAGTGTTCCTATGCGGTACTGCAGCAGTAATCGCTCCAGTTGGTGAATTATTCGATGGTACTAAAAAATTAGAACTTATCACTGATAACAAACCTGGAGAATGGACTCAAAAAATCTACAACCTACTTACTGGTATCCAATTAGGTAAAGTTGAAGATAAATTCGGTTGGGTTGTAAAAGTAGAAGACTAATATAAATAAAAGATTCCAAGTTTAATAATTTGGAATCTTTTTTATATTATCTTATATACTTTTGTTTTAAATCTGTTATATATAATTGATGCTAACAGATATCACTTTTAAGTAAACAAAAAATGAAGTATGGAATTATCTCCTACTTCATTTTTTATTATTTAAAGGATTTCAAGTTTTCTCTATAATTTTATTTTTTATAAGCAAATGTATAAAGTGCAGAAACTAGAGTAACAGCTCCTACAAAGTTACCTAAAAATACTGTTCCCATGTTTTGAACGAATTGTAAAACTGAGATATTTGCACCTTCAAACATTGCAGCTGGGATTGCGAACATGTTCGCAACCAAGTGTTGGAATCCAATAGCAACGAAAGTCATAATCGGGAACCATACACCAAACATTTTACTACCTACGTCTTTAGCAGCGAAGTTTAACCATACTGCCATACCTACTAGCCAGTTACAACCTACAGCTGAGAAGAATACTTGCCAGAATGTTAAGTATACTTTTGATTCACCAGCTGAAATAGTTTTAGCAGCAATTGCTCCACCAGTTAAACCAGTTAAATGCCCTAAGAAATAAGCAATAACTAGAGAACCAACAAGGTTTGCAAATGTAATAACTACCATGTTTTTAGCCAATAGTTTAAAACTAATTTTCTTATTAAACCATGCAACAGTTACAGCCATCATATTACCTGTAACTAATTCTCCACCACCAACTAAAATACAAATAAGTCCAATTGGGAAAACAGATGCTCCAAGTAATGCACCAATTCCACCAAATTCTTTAGGAATTGATCCTGATACGCGAAGTAAAGCTAAAAATCCTACTCCGATAAATGCCCCACCTAAGAAACCTAAACTTAACATATATTTAAGGCCCGCAGTTGCCTTAGCAGTACCTTTTTTAATAGTTAGTTCATAAACTTCTTGAGGTTCTAAAAATGCTTTAGATTCTACAGTGTTTGTCATAATAACACTCTCCTTAAAAATTTATAATATAATTACATAGATATTAATTTTCCTACATCTACAGTAAAGATTATACAATAATAAGGATATTTTTTCAATACTGTTTTAATACAGTTTTTATTAAAATACAGATGATTTAACAAAGTAACTTATCTTATTTTTTATTAAAATAACCAAATATATCTTTATTTATTTAATTGATAATCACTAAAGTTATCTATAATAAAACGTTTTCTTCAAATATTATATTTTTTAATATTTGAATTATTCTTATTACAAAATACGATAATATTAATACAAAAACTATCGTTTCACCTAAAAACTTTACTAAAAAAATTTATTGCTGTTCTATATAAAAAGTAGTTAAACTTAAAATTATCGATACTTAACAATAATATTATTGAAATTTCTCAATTTCAATAATGTAGTGTTACAATTGATGTGAGACAAAATAAAAAAAAAGAAGAGTAAATCCTGTATAATGAAATTACGACAAATCAAAAAAGGAAT
>CAUUCZ010000033.1:0-13938 GCA_963543895.1 uncultured Gemella sp.
TGATTTAATTTTTTTATTTCTAAGCGATTCAATATCATGAATAAGTAAATACGCCTTAAAATTTCTTTTCTTTAAAAACTTCATACGTATTTGTTTCTTTAGCGACTGCCACAACAGTGGAAATTGAAGAATAATAACATCATTTTGATTTAAATGATTGTTCTTTTGACTTTCTGTTAAATAATATTCTCGATAGCCATTATCCAACCAAATTTTTTCAGCATCCATTCTCGCTTTGGGACCTGCATGATTTGCTTTTGCATATGTTTCTTTTAAAAAATACTTCACCTTGATTTACCCCCTTCGAAATTTTTTAACTACATATTCCTGCCAGCGCCATTGTAGTCCTCCAAGAATACGTGAAATAATAACGATATGTTTAGGGAAAAGTAAATAGGCATGAATTAAAAACGATTTTTTTGAAGTTTTCGCATATTTATTTAAATAATTACGATATTTCTCTTCATAGGTATTACCTTCAAAAATATGGTAATCTATCACGTGCATCAATACTAAATTAAACAATCGACGATAAATATAACTTAGTGCTTCTTTATCATTCTCGTATAATTGTTCTAATTTATCACAAATCGTAAACAAATCTAAATTTTTTTCGCTAAATTCTCGATTCATAATACTACCAGAACGTACACGATAATAATAACCTATATAATTAATTTTTACCATTTTATTTATATGTTTTAAAATTCCAATTCCACCATAAACATCTTCATAAAATAAACCTTCTAAAAATGGAAAACCGATAATTAATTTTCTTCTAAATAGTTTAGCAACTGCATTTAAACGTACAATATTATCACTACAAAGAGAAACCAACGCTCCTTTAGCATCTCCTCTAAAGACTATTCCTATATTATCTTTTGTTTCTAATTCTAATTCTTGTTCATTATGAGTATACCAACATTCTACGATATCAATATTTTCTGAGGTCATCGGTTTCATTAGTTGTTCAAGCATATCTTCTTTAATTACATCATCACTATCGACAAAAGTAATAAATTCAGCAGTTGATTCCTGAATTCCTCTGTTACGTGCCCCGCTCAACCCTCTGTTTTCTTGATTTATTAAATAAAAACGGGAGTCTTGTTGACAATATAGTTCACAAATTTCCTGCGATTTATCGGTAGAACCATCGTTTACTAATATTACTTCTATATTTTTATATGTTTGCTTTCTAATGCTATCTAAACATTCATCTAAATATTCTTCAACATTATAAACGGGTACAATTACACTTATTAACTTTTCTAATTTCAACTTTTCTCCTTTCCTCCTTTTTTAAGGATATATTTGCAACAACAATCTATTATTACTTGTTTAAATTTCTTAAAATATTATATTTTTTTATTAAGTTTATCAAATTTATACTTAATAGAGCTATGGACATATTTTACAAAATAATTATGTTCATTCTTATTATTTGTATCTACAAAATATCAATTAGAACTAACATCATCAATATTTACAAATATGATAAATTCGATTATTAAATTACATACTCCAATATTTCACAAGATACTTTGCCCTTTATCTTTTTACTAAACGAGTAGAAACAAAGCTATTATACTTATTCTAAATTATCCCTTTTATAATTTATTTTATTACGAATATCCAAATACTTTAAATATAGCGGAAATATAATTATAATAAATAATTTCGAAGAAAAATTATACCATCGTAATAATTTACTGCTTTTTAAAACTTCTGAAGATTTTTTTGCAATTCCAAGATATTTTTTTAGATTCCCGTCGTATTCCTTAAAATAAGGGTGACCAGGACGAATTTTATATAATTCAACATGCGCAATACAAACTAAAAAGAGTACTTTAGCTATATATGGTAATAATTTATCCTCACTAAATTTTTCTAATAAAGAATCCCCAATTTTAAATAGATCTAAATTTTTACTATCAAATTTTCTTCTCATAGTGCTTCTAGGATGAATACGATAATAGTAACCGATGTAGTTAATTTTCCTCATTTTTTCTATATTCTTTAATGAAACAATTCCTGAATATAAATCTTCATAAATTAAATTTTCTAAAAATGGAGTCCCCTCTACTATTTTTCTACGGTACAATTTAGCTACAGGACTCCACTTTATCTCCATATCGAAACATTTTTTTAGTGCCTCTGATGAAGTAAATTCTTCAATTTTCAACTGTCTATTTTTTATATTATATATTTCTTTGTCTTCTGTAAAATCACATTCTACAATATCAATTCCTGTATCCATATATCTCATTAATTGTTGTAACATATCACTTTTTATAACATCATCGCTGTCCACAAAAGTGATAAATTCACCTTTAGAAATGACAACTCCATTATTACGCGCAACACTTTGTCCTTGATTTTCTTGATTAATTAAATAAAAACGAGGGTTTTGTTGACAATATCTTTCACAAATTACTTGTGAATTATCAGTAGATCCATCATTAACTAATATAACTTCGATATCTGTATACGTTTGATTTTTTATACTCTCTAAACATTCTTCCAGATATTTTTCTACATTATAAACTGGAACTATTATGCTAATCATTTTTATTCTGACATCTCCTTTATAATTTATTATATTACCCTTCATATTTAAATACTCAAATTTTTCTTATATACAATTTATCGTTTAAATTATTAATTAATTTTTTAGTAGAAATCCATCTATTTTGTAATTTTTTATAAATAGGATAAGTGATAGTTGTATAATATTTTGGAGCAAATAAGTACAGTCTCAATAGACGATATTTTCGAACAACTTCCTTGGATTGCTTTGCTATAAAAGCAGCCTTTCTAATAAAATCTTCATATAAATCAGCATAGATATTCATCTTATTTATTCCATCTTTTAAATAGTGTCCATGACCAATATAAAACATAAAATATCCAATATAGGGAAGCATATCTTCATCATCTTTAAAAGAATCTATTAATTGATTTCCTACTTTAAAAATATCTAAATCTTTTTCAGTATAGGATTTCGTCATAGTACTATTTGGACGAACTCGATAATAATAACCAATATAATCAACAACTACTATTTTTCGCATATGTTTTAAATAATTTATTCCTGTAAAAACATCTTCGTAAATATATCCTTCTAAAAATGGAACTTTTTCAACAATTTCTCTTCTATATAGTTTTGTAACTGGACAAAACTTCACTTCTTTAATCTCAATACAATTAAGAATTGCTTCTTTAGCATTTCCTTTAAATACAATTTTAGAAGGCTTATTAAGATAAAATTCTTCTTTTTTTCTTGTCATTCTACATTCTACGATATCCACTTCCGTCTTCATGTAAGGAAATAGTACTTCTAACAGGTTTTTATTGATAACATCATCGCTATCCACAAACATAATAAATTTTCCAACAGATTCTTTAACACCGCGATTCCTTGCGACACTTTGTCCTTGATTTTCTTGATTAATTAACTTAAAACGACTGTCTTTCTGACAAAACCGTTCACATATTTCCCTTGAACCATCAGTTGAGCCATCATTAACTAGTATCACTTCAATATCAGTGAAAGTTTGCTGCTTTATACTTTCTAGACATTCTTCTAAATATTCTTCCACATTATAAACGGGTACGATAACGCTTATCATAAATTAAATTTTCTCCTCATTTATCTTATTCATCTACCTTTACTTCTTTTATGCCATTTTTCAATTTCCAAATTGCATAATAGACTGGGAATACAATTGAATTATAATATTTTGGGCAAAAGTTATAGAGCTTAATTAAACGTGACGCTCTAGCTAAGTCTGGATTTTTCTTTGTTAATGTTACATACTCAGCTAATTTTTGATTATAGAATTCTCTATATGGATTCCCTTTTTTTACATAACTGTGATAATGCATCGTAGCCAAATGAACTAAAAAACTACCAACATAAGGAAGAAGGTCTTCTCTATCAGCATATAATTCTATTAATTTATCACAAACAGTAAATATATCTAGATTTTTTGGTGAAAATTCTCGGTGCATTATACTACCTAAACGTACTCGATAATAATATCCTACATAGTCAATTTTAATCATTTTTCGAATATATTTTAACATCCCTATTCCACTATAAACATCTTCATAAAATACACCTTCTATATATGGAACTGCTTCAACAATCTCTCTTCTGTACAGTTTAGTAACTGCATTAACATTTAGAGTATGATGCGGGAAAAACTTAACTGCCTTATTTGAATCTCCTTCAAAAATAATGGTTGTTGTCTCAATATTTTCATCCAAAAATTCCATTTTCTTTACTGTAAATATACACTCTACAATATCTACATCCTCAGCCATGTATTGCATTAACTTTTCTAAATAGTTTGTTTTAATAATATCATCGCTATCTACAAATACAATATACTCTCCAGTTGATATTTCTACCCCTTTATTTCTTGCAGCACTTAATCCTTGATTTTCTTGATTAGTTAAAAGAAAACGACTATCTTGTTTACAATATTTTTCACATATTTCTTTAGAATTATCCGTAGATCCATCATTAATTAATATAACTTCTATATCTACATATGACTGTCTTTGAATACTATCTAGACACTCTTCTAAATATTTTTCCACATTATAAACAGGAACTATTACACTAATCATAAACTATATCCTTTCAAAATTTAATTTATCTTAAATAAACTATTTTTCTATACCGACATTTTCTAGAAGTGTCTTAGTAAAATCTCTTTGAATTGAGTTTACTTTTGAATTAATTTCATTTCTTTCAAAATAGAACTCATCCTCAGATTTCATAACACTATTAAGAAACTCCAATAAATCGTCAAAATTACTAACAGTCGGACCTACCATTAAGCTTTTCACATCATCGAATACAAATCCCCTATTTTCTTTGTATTCTTCATAATCATTTATAGTAAACGCCACAGGTCTATTCAATAAATAGTAATCCAAAAATACAGAGGAATAATCCGTAATCAACGCACTAGTAGTTCCAAGGAACTTATACAAAGTACCATAGTGTTGACTAATAGTCTCTTCTGACAACATATGAATATTTGAGTAATTATTTTTAAATTTAAAATGAGACTCCTCTAACGGATGCAATTTAATATAAAGATGATATTCATATTCTAAAAGCAGTTTATTTACTTTACTAAATTCAGTATCATCAAGGGAAAAAATAATCGCATCTTGACTATCATGATAATTCTTTGAATTACGATAAGTTGGCATCCAAATAATATTTTTATCTTTTTCTTCTTCAAATAACTCGTCATTCCTAATATTCCCTACTAACAACATTTGCTCATCATTAGCATTAAATGCTGCTTTCATAATCGGAGTAAACAAATCAGATGAAGAAACTAATTTTGTGAAAAAATTATAATCAATATTTTCCATACCATTCTCAAGATTACCAATTTTTTTCAAAGGCATCCCGTGCCATAAATTCACAACCATCTGTTTTTTTGTAGGTTTAATTGGATATTTTCCAAAAGAATAAAAGAAGTATTTTGAAGTTAAAAAATAGTATAATCCATTGTATATAGAAACAAATTTCACCTTGTTATCTTTTTTTAAATGATAAAAATTATTTGAAGCACAGACAATCTCATATTTATCTTGATAGCCATTGTCAACTAAATATTGGTACAAAGTTCTAATATTATCTCTAAAACCCCAGTTTGAATATATAACTATTCTATCCCTTTTTTTAGGAATTAGTGTATTTAATTTAGAAGTAACATCACTTATTTTGAAAAATAATGTTTTTAAATTTTTATTCATATTACTTCTTCAAACCTTTCTGATAAATTTCTTTTAGATTAATTATATTTTCACTGATATCAAAATCGATTAATCGTTCATCAAAATCTCTCTTATTATTTACTACTTGCACTTTTTCAATATAATCTATCCATTTATTTTTATCTAATGGCAAAGCAGTACAAATATTATTAACAATCTGAGTTGTTGAGTCTATTGTTTCATTCATTATAATATCAACCCCTGAACATTGCGCTTCAATCAAAACCATCGGAAACCCTTCATAAAGTGAAGGAAATGCGAAAATATCGAAAGCCGAATAAAATTTATACGCATCTTCTCTTTTCCCTGTAAAAATAACATTAGTCATTTCTTTACATTTTTCTTCTAAAATTAGACGATCAGGTCCTTCTCCTACTAATAAGAAAGTTACCTCAGGTAACTTTCTGGCAAGTTCAATCAAAAAGTTCTGATTCTTAAATCGATTTAGTATACCTATCATTCCGACTACTTTTATATTTCCCTTTATATGAAATTCCTCTCGAATCTCTTCTCTATATTTCAATGAAAATTTATATTTATTAATATCAATCGCATTTGGAACTATTTGAAAATTTTTATTACCGAAAATTTTAATTCCCGCTAACTTGCCACACGATACACGATGAGTGGCATTTTTTAATGCTAAGAAAACTAAAAATCTATTTCGAATACTTTTCAGAATAGTATCCGAAAATTGACTACTATGATTATGATAAATACGTACCTTAACACCATGTTTTTTAGCATAATAATTATGAATGAAAGCAGTAATAGGGTTATGTACATGTAGAACATCAATCCTATTATTTTCATAAAACTCTCTGCATTCTCTACCATAACGCATCATCTTAGAGACTTTCAAAGAAGGGAATAATATTCTTTTAATTCCTTTTTCATCTAAGTATTTATTAAAAGGAAAATGAGAATCACCATTAGACTCACCAACCATATATTCAAATTCTTCATCATCTGTCTTAATGTGATTTTTTATGAAGCTTTGCACTCCACTGATAGTATTTCTTACTCCACCCGTCACATGTATAACACGATATTTCATTCTAACACCTGCTATTCAAATCATTTTTTATTTTAGATGTAGATATCTCCTTTGTTCGAGAAAGATAGACAACCTCTATACCAAAATCTTTCAAATAATCAAATTTGCCTTTCCAGTCATCTCCAATTACAAAGACATCGATGTTATATTTTTGTATATCAGAAATTTTTTGTTCCCAATTTTCTTCTGGAACTACAAGATCAACATATCTAACAGCATCTAAAAGTAGTTTTCTATTTTCGTAATCAAAGTAGCATTCTTTATTTTTTTCTTTATTATTAAATTCATCAGTAGATAATCCTACAATAAGATAATCTCCTAAAGATTTTGCTCTTCTTAGTAGGTTAATGTGACCATAATGTAATAGATCAAATGTTCCATAAGTTATTACTTTCTTCATTTTCGACTTTTAACCTCAACACTTTCTCTCATTTTCTTTTTATAAATTAGTTTTCTAATAGAATTAGGAAGTACTCTGACAATATTGCGTGCAAAAATATTTCGACATAATTCAAGTCTCGAGATATAACCTCGTCTATAAAAATCTGCCTGTAAGAAGAATTCTGTTTTTACATAAAGTAATCCACCTCTACGAAGATAACTTGAATCATCCGTTTGCATGACTACTAATGGCTCTTGAATATTCAAAAAGTCCTTTGTTGGATTATCATGAATAAGTCTCATCGTTAAATCATAATCCTCTAAATATCGAAACTTTCTATAATTTCCTACTTTTAAAATATATTCTTTTTTCATCATACTTGAAGGATTATTAAACGGATTTCTAAACTTAGAATACTCTCTAATTTCTTTTGTTCTTTCAGGAACTGTTTTTAAAGCCGTAAATTCGGTATTCTTTTCTAGAATATTAGTTCCAACCATAATAAGATTTGGATTTTCTTCAAAAGCTTTAATTTGTTTTTCAAAACGTGTTTCTTCAGAATAATCATCACTATCCATTCTTGCAATTAGGTCCGTATTACATTTTTCTACTCCAAAACGAGATGCAGGCCCTGAGCCCACATTAGTATCGAGTTGATACACTTGTAAGATTGGAATTTCGATTTTTATTTGGTCTATTTCATCATATAATTCTTGAGTTAATTCCCCATCACAAACTAAAACAATTTCTGTGGGTTTAATAGTTTGACTATATGAAGTTAACAAACTTTTTCTTAAATTATAAGGTTTTTCTTTTTCATATACAGTCATTAAAACTGAAAACTCCATATCTATCTTAAAACTCCTTTCCTACTAACCAATCTACAATAACAGAACGATATGGTGAGACATTATACCATTCAACTTTATAATATACTATTACAAATAAAAATATTGAGTATACTATAATTATTAAGTAAAGCAATGCCCACTTGATTCTTCTATCTGACACTTTATGTATAAACATAGGAACGTACAAAGCGGCAAATGGTGAAAAATAATGAGCGAATCTACTTAATAGACTAGTTTGCATAGTTGTGATAGTAAATATTAAATAACAGAAAAACAATATCCTAATGTATTCTTCAGATTCAGTTAATTCGCTATTCTTTAAGATTATCTCACCAATCACAAAAAATATAATATAAACTATTGATAACGCAACTGGTGCGAGCTTATAACTATCTAAAAACCAAGATGATTCTAAATATGATGTATATTGAGGAAATATATTAACAAAAAATTCTGAAAAATTCTTTAATAAAGGAAATGTTAATATTAATCCTAGAAGAACAACTACAAAAACTTTCAAACTCAAATGAATCTTTCTCAATATTATAAATAATATACAAATAATTCCAGTTATATGGAACAATGGTGCAATCAAAGTACAAAGTAAACCTCTTATATACTTTTCTTTGGTAAAAAAATGAAATCCTAATAAACCTACAGATATTGATAAACCTTGACGTATATTTGAAAAAGAATACAATAGCATCCCAAGAGAACTAAAATATATAATTAAACTAATATATATATTCTCAGAATAATTCCAAAAAACATAAAACCAAATCGATACTGTTATTACCGCAAAGGAAAATAACAATATAGTATAGTTATCTGAAAAATTTCTTAATGAATTATTGAGAAGAATATATCCAACTTCAAATCTAGACTTAAAAATATTTGATAGTTCTGGTATTTGTAAAGAATTTTCTTTAAATACATTTACATAGAAATTAAGATCTCCTCCAACACTAGAACTTCTAAATCCATCAAGAACTAAGAATAAAATAAAAGTAGGAATTGTTAACAATTTTATTTCATCTTTTTTCTCTTCAAAGTAAGTATATATTGTAGATAATCCTACAAGATATAAAAAAACAAAAATATATAGTAACATTCCTACTCCTTTCTAATCTATTATCTATTTATAATAGATTTAACTATTTTATTTATAATTATAATGGTAATAGCTATTCTCATGTGTTTCTAATTTATTTGCTACAATACCTAAAAGTCTAGCTCCAACATTATTCAATCTTTTTTTTGCTTCTATAATTTGTTTTCGTTTGCTTATTTGCATATCAACAACTAGTAAAGTCGCATCCGCAACTCTAGCCATTATCTGAGCATCAGTAGCAGCTAATAAAGGTGGTGTATCTACTATTACATAATCATAATTATCGATACAAGAATTTAAAATATCCTCCATAGTAGAACTTACTAGCATTTCTGATGGATTAGGAGGTACTGGTCCAGATGTTAAAACATCAAATTCCACATCATTTACATTTAAATGACTTACTGCATCCTCGCTTATTTCTCCTAAAATTAGTTTACTCAATCCTGTATTATTTCTTTTATCAATTAATTTATGTTGTGTCGGTTTTCTCATATCAGCATCAATTAAAATAACTTTTTTACCTTGTTGAGCAAGAGATGCAGTAAGGTTTAAACTAACTTCACTTTTCCCTTCATTGGGATTTGCGCTAGTTATTACAATTATTTTTAAATTTCTCCCGAAATTTGAAAACTGTATATTACTTCTTAGTGTTCTATATGATTCTGATGCAATAGACTTACTATTATGAATAACTTCAATATACATAATTTTACCTTCTTTCTTTTTCTTTCACAGCAGGTATCATACCTAATACGGAAACACCTGCCAGTTCTTCCAAATCATCTAATGAATCTATTGAGTCTCCCATTATAAAACGAATAAAAACAATATTAAGTCCAATAAATGTAAATACTATAAAAGAAATAAGCATATTTTTCCATAAGCTCGGATATACAGGATTATAACTACCTACTACATCAGTAACTATAGACAAATCATCTCTTCCAATCTTTTCAGCAGCAAAAGATTTATAATCAACTATGTATTGTTTTGCATAGCGTTCAGCTAATTCCCTATCAGTTGAACGTATCGTAAGTGTTAATAATTGTGAACCTGAATCATTAGTAAGTTTTATAGATTTAATATTCTTAATCTCTTCTCCTGTCAAATCCAGTGATTTATTAGTTTCTTCTCTAATATTTGGTAATTCTGATATTTCTAGATATGTTTTCACCTGTCTTTGTAATAAATTAATAGATGTTAAAGCATTTGAATCGTCATTCTTATCACTAGAACTTTTCATAATCAGTGTAGATGAAACACTATAAATAGGAGTGATAGCAAAAACTGTATAGGCACTTACTACAGCTACTCCACTTAATATGAATATCAGTAAAATCAAAAGTTTCTTTTTAAAAAAATTAAATACTCTTGTAATATTGTTATTTAATAAATGCATTTTTTTCTCCTCAAGTTTCCTATGTTCTTTTTATCTTGCACCATGTCTTGTAAAAATTACCATAATCGTTTTTAACAAAATCAATGAGTCCAATTTAAATCCTCTATTTTGAATATAATACTTATCAAACTCTAATTTTTCTTTTGGAGTTAATGAATAACCTCCATTAACTTGAGCCCATCCTGTAATACCAGGTTTAACCAAAAGACGGTCATTAAAATCGGGTATGTATTTAATAAATTCTTTAATCAATTCTGGTCTTTCTGGCCTAGGACCAATAATAGACATATCTCGCTTTAGAATGTTAACCAATTGTGGTAACTCATCAATTCGCGTTTTTCTAATTATACGTCCTACTTTTGTAATTCTTTCATCATTTTCACTAGCCCATTTAGGTCCATCTTTTTCCGCATCAATATACATTGATCTAAGTTTATATATTTTAAAAATTCTACCATTTAATCCAACACGTTTTTGCGTATATATTGGATTCACACGTAACTCAATATAAATAGCAATACAAGCAAAAATACAAATTGGAACAGCAAGCATCAATAATATTAGACAAAAAATAAACTCGATAGAACTTTTAATATTTTCATAATATTTCACTTTTGCGTTCTTCTATAAAAGCAAACTAAGTTGTGTATTCCCAATACAATAATAAAACAAATACTTATTATTACTTTAAATTTAGGATAAAATAATGTTCAATCATACCTAATTAATAATGAGTTCATTTTTAAAATTTTTTATTAGTATAAAATACATATTTTATATGCTTTTAATACTCTCCTTCCACTGCACTTTGGCAGTAAGTGTATCAATTTTTTAATCAGCTGTTTAATCCAACTATATCATTTCAATAATTTTTATTGTACTTTTTAATGTATTAAGTAGATTTGATATAATTGGAAATAGATTTTTATTTAAGTTTTAAAGTTCATTTATACTTTCTATAAAAAAAAAACAGCATAACATTTCCTTTACTTTTCTTATTTACATTATATCACATTATAAAATATTAATACAATATATAATTAACAAAATTTGTTTATGATTTTTCATATTACTATTAAACTGGATTTTTTATTAAATTATTCTGTGTATGTATATATTTAAGGTAAGTTATCATATGAAAATATTTATAAGTTGTTCATTCGGATTCTTTTACAAATATTTATTAATCGTTTAGATTATTCTTATAATACAAGTATTTTCATTCTAAATATTATCTCATTACAAAATAAAAAAAACCCTGTAAATCTATATTTAGATTTACAGAGTCATATTTTTATTATATTATCCTATTGATCCTTCCATTTCAAATGAAATTAATCTGTTTAATTCCACAGCGTATTCCATTGGAAGTTCTTTTGTAAATGGTTCGATGAATCCCATAACTATCATTTCGGTAGCTTGTCCTTCATCGAGACCTCTACTCATTAAGTAAAATAGTTGTTCTTCTGATACTTTAGATACTTTTGCTTCGTGCTCTAATGATACGTTAGAGTTTTTAACTATGTTGTAAGGAATAGTATCAGATGTTGAGTACTCATCTAGAATTAAAGTATCACATTCAATATTCGAACGAGAACCTTCAGAATTTTTACCAAAGTGAATCCATCCACGGTAGTTAACTTTTCCACCTCGACGAGACATTGATTTAGAAACAACAGTAGATGATGTTCTAGGTGCTAAGTGAATCATCTTAGATCCAGCATCAAGTACTTGTCCTTCACTAGCCATAGCTATAGATAATGTACTTCCACTTGCTCCTTCACCAACTAAAATACATGCTGGATACTTCATAGTTAATTTAGAACCTAAGTTTCCATCTACCCATTCCATAGTACCGTTTTTCTCAACAATCGCACGCTTAGTAACTAAGTTATAAACGTTCGTTGACCAGTTTTGAATAGTTGTATATCTGAAACGAGCATTCTCTTTAATAAAGATTTCTACTACAGCGGCATGAAGTGAACTTGCTGAGTAAGTTGGAGCTGTACATCCTTCTACGTAGTGTAGAGAAGAGTTTTTCTCAATAATAATTAATGTACGCTCAAATTGTCCCATTTTTTCACTGTTAATTCTAAAGTATGCTTGAAGCGGTGCTTCTACTGATACATTTTCAGGACAGTAGATGAATGATCCACCTGACCATACCGCAGAGTTTAAGGCTGCGAATTTATTATCGTTGAAATCAACAGCTTTTGAGAAGTATTCTTTAAAGATTTCTTCATGATTTTTTAACGCTGTATCAGTATCTTCAAAGATTATTCCTTTTTCTTCGAATTGTTTATGCATATTGTGATAAACTACCTCAGACTCATATTGTGCAGATACACCTGCAAGGTATTTTTGTTCTGCCTCTGGAATTCCAAGTTTTTCAAAAGTATTTTTAATCTCTTGTGGTACTTCATCCCATGAGCGTTCTGTTTTTTCTGATGGTTTTACATAGTATGTTAAATCCTCAAAATCTATTTCAGATAAATCTCCACCCCATGTAGGCATCGGCATTCTGTAGAACTCTTTTAATGCATTTAGACGGTATTCTAACATCCATTGTGGCTCTTCTTTTCTTTCAGAAATAGTTTTAACGATTTCTTTTGTTAATCCTTTATCAGTCTTGAATATAGATACATCTTTATCTGAAAATCCATACTGATAATCGGTAAACATTTCTTCATTTTTATTCAATGCTATCACTCCTTCTTCTATTTATTTTCTTCTAAAATTTTTTCTGTAATTTTCCATGCTAAAGTAGCACACTTAACCCTAGCTGGAAGTTGAGAAATATTCTGTAATGAAATACTATCTTCTAAGTTTTCTTCATTAAATTCATTTCCCATAATCATATTTAAAAAGTCTTTTATCTTGGCATTAGCTTTCTCTACTGATAAACCTTTTAATTCCTCAGTTAACATAGAAGCTGAAGCTAGTGAAATCGAACAACCAGTTCCTACGAATTTAATATCTTCAATAATATTGTCTACTAATTTCAAACTAACTGTTATTTTATCACCACAAGATGGATTCAGCATCTCCAACTTGTAACTACTCTCTATTTCCCCATTATTTCTAGGATGCTTACTATGATCTAAGATTACTTGTTTATATAAACTTTTTAAATCGCTAAAACTCATTTTCAAAAAACTCCTTCGTTTCTTTTAATGTTTGAATAAAGAAATCTATCTCTTCTTTTGTATTATATAAATATAGACTCGCTCTTGCTACTGAGTATGTTCCTAACTTACCTAATAATGGTTGAGTACACTGATGTCCTGCTCTTATGCAAATACCTTTTTCATCTAAGAAACTCGTTAAATC
>CAUUCZ010000034.1:0-13487 GCA_963543895.1 uncultured Gemella sp.
GCCCTGTGAGACTAGAACGTTGCCAGGCAACAGTGAGAGCCTTCCAAATGGAAGGTTCTTTTTTTATATAATTCTTACATATATTTTGATTTTATTTTCAAAATAGAGTATCATAAAGTAGTAATATTTTTTTGGAGGTTTGGGAATGTTTTATTTAGAAGATGAGAAAACATTAGTGTTAACTAGTGAAAATAAAAAAGACATTTTAAGTGCGTTAAAATTAATTAATAATATATCTAATAATAAAAATATAAAAGTTGCATATATTAAAATCTTAGGAAAAGTATTAGAATTTAATAAAGCTATAGAAAATTATTATCATTCACAAAAAACAGGATACAATGAGGTTTATCAAGAAAGAATTGATAATTTTGATAATAGTAGTGATGAGTTTAAGCGTATAAAAGCGTCATTAAAACCAGATTTTGATGACAATAATTTTTCTGAAGAATTGGAAAAAGAATTTAATTTAATTCTTACTAGAATTGAAAGTAGAATTTCAATAATCTTTGAAGAAGAACAACAGTATAATTTTAACAATTATTTAATTACACTTATTGAAAAAGAAAATCTTGATGAGTTTATTTGGTTAAATACTATCTATAATATTTATAAAGAAGGTAAGAGCTTGAATAGTATTGTTCATGATTACTTAAAATTAAGTGATGTTGAATTTTCAGATCTTTATAAGATTTATTTATTCGTTACTGATTATAATATTAACAAGTTATTATTAAAAAATGAATCTAAGATAATTAATAATGACTATTTGGAAAACCATGACATATTTTTTGATTATATGTATAAGCTTATTGATGATTTAAGAACCTTTGTAACAAAAAATGATAAGAAGAATATTCTTAGCTTCTCAACAATTATTGACAGTCATACTAATATTAGTACACCTAATAAAGAGGAATTTCTTGACTGTGTACATAAAGTTTTTAATTTCCTAAGAGCACTTTATGAGAATGATAATGCAAAACTATTGTTAGATAATATTTATCCAATTTTAGTAAAATCTTTCTTTGCACCACTACGAAATGATGACAAAATCAAATATGATTATAATCAGAATTTTATCTATGCATTAGAGTATACTCAAATCATTATTGAAGTAATGGATGATAATCATGAATAATAAATTTTCGCCTAAAGATTTTTATTGTGTTTATAATGATTTTGATACATCTAAACGTAGTAAAGAGTTATATAACTTGTATTTACCCTTACTTGGTAACGATGCGATAAGCCTTTATACTTTTTTTGGAAGTAAGATGCTTAGTGATAAAAACTTGTCTAAAAGTTATCTACATTATGATATACTTGATAATCTAGGATTATCAGATAATAAATTCTTAATTGTAAGAAAAAAACTAGAAGCTATGGGCTTAATACAGTCACTGTATTTTGATAATAATGGTGTTGGACAGTTTATATACAAAATAAAAGAAGCATTAAGTTTTGAAGAGTTTTTTAACACGCCAGTTCTTGCAAAATTATTAGAGAACACATTGGGATCTAATAATTATACTGAATTATTAAATTATTTTTCTTTAGATAAAGTAAGCTTTAAGAGTTTTGAAGATATTTCTGCGAAATTTTCAGATGTTTTCCGTTTAGAGAATCTGAATGATTTCAGCTTTGATTACATAGGAAGTAAAAGTGTTAGTGGTCCAAACTTTGATGAATATTTCTTTGATTTTGATAAACTAAATTTCTATTTAGCTAATAGTTACCTAACAGATGTAATATCAAATCCAGAAGTAAAAAACAAAATTTTAGGTTTAGCTCATATTTATAAAATGTCTCCAGAAGATATGTCTAGTGCCATCGAAAAATCTGTAGAAATTTCTAATGGAACTAGCGACATTAATATTAATGTTCTTAGTGATTATATTGCTCAACTGAATGTTAATGTTAGAAAACAAGAAGTTCCGACTCTTGATCGTATGATAAACAAAAATCTTGTTAGTAAAAAAGAAGAGCAGTTAACTGAAGATGAAAAATTCGCTAGAGAAGTTGATAATACTAATTTTGTAGAATATTTAAATAAGCAGGTAGGTATAGTACTATCTAAAATAGATGCTAAAAATATTGAAGAATTACAAAGTAAGTATAATTTTCCTACAGGTGTACTAAATATACTATTAGAATATTCAATTAAGCAAAGTGGTAAAAATTCAATACCACATATAAATTACATAGATAAAATAGCAAGTACATGGAGTGCACAAAAATTATTTGGAGCTAAAGATGCTATGGATTTTGTTAGAGCTAATAGAAATCAGAAAACTAAAGCTGTCAGCACTAATAAAAGTCCGCAAAGAACTTATTCAAATAATCGAAAATCAAATCATGCACCGTTTCCTGAATATTTACAAAATAGGAAAAATAACTTTAATGAAATGAAGAAGAAAGAAGATAGAGTAGTAACAAAAGAAGATGAGGATACTTTTAAAGATTTGATGAAAGTACTATATAATAAAGGGGATGTATAATGAAAAAATTATCCAACATAGTATCAAGTAATACAGAAAATTCATTTAAGAAGTTTATCACAGAAAAAGTTCTAAGTGATGTAGAGATAATTAAGTTTATTCGTGATAATAACTTTTCTAAAATTGACATTGAAAATAATCTTGAAAAATTTTATCAATATTATATTTCAAAAGATAAACTATTAAATATTGAGCATAGACCAAAATTAGTTTGTAGTGATAAAGAGGTTAATATAGTTTATCAAGAGACTGATGAATATAAACAAAAAGTAGAAAACCAAAAAACATCGAATAAAATTAAGACGGAATTTATTCCAAAGAGAGTACTAACATATACTTTTGATAACTTATCCAAAAATAGTAAGAAAGCTAAATTAGCAATAGAAATTATCAACACTTGTATGAGTATACTTGATAAGCAAAGTACAAGAGGTGCATATGTGTATGGACCTACAGGAACTGGAAAGACATACTTGATGGGATGTATTTACAATTATTTTAAACAGAATGGTAAAGAACCAGCAATTTTATACTATCCTGAATTTATTAGAAAAATAAAATCAAAGATCAGTAATAACAGTTATGATTTATATATTGATCTTATAAGGAATCAAGAAATTCTTATTATTGATGATATAGGAGCGGAAAATATTACGGAGTTTATTCGTGATGAGGTGCTTGGACCAATCATTAATCATAGAGAAGCAGAAAAATTACCAACATTTTTCTCATCTAATTTAAGTATAGATGATTTAGCGGAATTGTTATCTAATGGAAGAACAACAGTGGACAAAACAAAGGCCTTAAGAATAGTAGAAAGAATACATTCTTTAAGTGCTTCTCACTTCTTAGATGGTGAGAATGAAAGAGAATATTATAATTAAAAGAAGAAGCATTTTTAAACATTTTAGTTTATAAATGCTTTTTCTTTTTTTTTATGGTAAAAAATTCAAAAAAATTCATTTTTTTTTAGAAATTAGTGGAAAAAAGTGGGGAAATGTGGTAAATTATAGAAGTAAGGTGGTGAGAAGTAGTGTTTATTGGTCAATACAATAATAAAATGGATGCCAAAGGAAGGCTTAGTATTCCAATAAAGTTCAGAGATGAACTAGGTGAAAAATTTATTATCACAAGAGGTCTAGACTCTTGTTTATTTGGCTATTCACTACAAGAGTGGCAAAAGGTGGAAAGTAAGATTAAGTCACTACCTATCACTAAGAAAAATGCTCGTACTTTCCAACGTTTCTTCTTTTCTGGAGCCACTGAAGTTGAAATAGATAAACAAGGGAGAATTAATATTCCAAACGCCCTTATAGAACACGCTTTTTTAGATAAAGAGTGTGTTGTAAATGGTTTATCAAATAGGATAGAAATATGGGATAAGACTCGCTGGGAAGATTTACTTGTTGAAAGTGAAGCTAGCGTAGAAGAAATAGCAGAAGAATTAGAAGATTTTGATTTTTAGGATGGATGAAAATGTTTAAACATTATAGTGTATTATTAAGTGAAGCTGTAGAAGGCTTAGATATAAAAGAAGATGGTATATATGTAGACTGTACTCTTGGTGGAGCAGGGCATAGTTTAGAAATTTTAAAGCGATTAAAAAATGGTAAACTATATGCATTTGATCAAGATAATGTTGCATTAGAAAATGCCAAAGAAAAATTAGCTGAATACAGTGATAAAGTTGTCTTTATTAAATCTAATTTTGTTAATTTGAAAGAAAAATTAGCAGAGTATGGTGTACATGAAGTAGACGGAGTCCTTTATGATTTAGGAGTTTCTTCACCACAATTAGATACACCTGAAAGAGGTTTTAGTTATAACTATGACACAAGATTAGACATGCGTATGGATACTGATGCGAAAATTAGTGCATATGAAGTTATTAATGAATATAGTTATCACGATTTAGTAAAAATATTTTATCGATATGGAGAAGAAAATTTCTCTAAACAAATAGCGAGAAATATTGAGAAAAAACGTGAGCTAAAACCTATAGAAACTACTTTTGAATTAGTAGAAATTATAAAAGAATCTATCCCTGCTGCTAAAAGAAGAACTGGTGGACATCCAGCAAAAAGAGTATTCCAAGCAATTCGTATTGCTGTAAATAATGAATTATCCGTATTTGAAGATTCACTAGAACAAGCAATAGATATCGTTAGTGTAGGTGGAAGAATATCTGTAATTACCTTCCATTCTCTAGAAGATAGAATTTGTAAACAGATATTCAATTCTTATTCTAAATCAAAAGATATTCCAAAAAATCTTCCTATTATGCCAGAAGAAAGTTTATCTAAATTAAAAGTAATTACAAGAAAACCTATATATCCTAGTGATATTGAATTAGAAGAAAATAATAGATCTAGAAGTGCAAAATTAAGAGTTGCACAAGTTCAGACAAAATAGAGGGGAGGAAAGAAAATGGCTACACTAAAGGTATATAGTCGTGAATATGGAGTAAGAAAAGTACAAGAGAAAGTAAAGTTTAATTTATTAGAAAAAACTGCATATGGAGTTTTTGTAGGAGTTATTTTACTTGCTAACGTAGTTATGTTAAACTATAAAGGAGAGATTTATTCGCTACGAAGTGCTCAACAAAAAAATGATATTGTAATATCAGAAAAACAAAAAAATAATAATGAACAAAAAGTTATGATAAACAATCTATCATCTTACGAAAGAGTTAAAAAAATTGCTGAGACGGTAGGAATGAAAACTCAAAAAGATAGTATAAAGGTAGTGAGATAATTGATAAAACTTTTTAAGAAAATATTAACTTTAAAGTTTTTGGAAGATAGAAGAAGTTTAGAAAGAAAAGATTATATCTCTCGAGAAAGAACAAAAATTGTATTTTTTCTAATTTTTGTTTTTTTCTTTGTATGGATATTAATATTAAATATAGGACAAATGATGCTAATTGGAACTGTAAGGGGACATAATCTTTCAGAATTAGCAGATAGAAAGTATAAGATAGATAGTAGTTTACAACCAAATCGAGGCAAAATCTATGATCGAAATGGGAATATACTAGCTGACAATATTGAATCTTACAAGCTAGTAGCGGTAGTTTCAGATAAAGCTACAGAGGATGAAACAAATCCACGACATGTTGTAGATATTAACAAAACAGCAGAAGAACTATCTAAATTTATAAAATTAGATAAAAACAAGATAAAAGATATACTTAGTAAACAAGGAGTATATCAAGTAGAATTTGGAACTGCTGGTAAAGATATAAGTGTAGAAGATAAAAAGAAAATCGAAGAGTTGAAATTACCAGGAATTGAATTTATAGCGACAACAAAAAGATATTATCCAAACGGAAGTATGCTTGGAAACTTTTTAGGTTTTGCTCAAAATTCACCAGATAGTGATTTGATTACTGGTCGTTTAGGTGTCGAAAAGACTTTTGATTATTATCTGAGAGGAAAAGAAGGTCACATCACTTATGCTAAAGACGCATGGGGGAAAGTCGTATCTAATATTCCTAAAGTCGAGATAAAACCTGTTGACGGGGCAGATATATACTTAACAATTGATAAAAATATTCAAGGTTTTATAGATAATACACTAAAAGATATTCAAGATAAATATGAACCAGAAAGTGCATTTGCAATAGCTGTTAGTCCTAAGACTGGTGAGATATTAGGGTTGGGTCAAACACCTGCATTTAATCCAAATACTCAAGAAAATCTGGCAAGTGCATGGTCAAATATTTTCTATAACTCAGCTTATGAACCAGGTTCGACATTAAAAACATTTACAATGTCAATAATGGTAGAAAATAATATATATAAACCAGATAGTTACTTTAGATCTGGTTCATATCGAGTGGAAGACGCTACAATTTCTGACTGGAATAAGATTGGTTGGGGAACAATTACTCAACGTCATGGTTTCCAACAATCTGCAAATACTTTAATGTTAACATTATTAAATGAATTGGGAACTGAAAAATTAAAAACAGGCTTAGAAAACTTCGGATTTGGAAAAAGTACAAATTCATTATATGGTAATGAAGCAACTGGTGATTTAGTATTTAATAATAAAGTTTCAGTTTCAACAACAGTATTTGGTCAAGGTAGTACAGTAACTGCGATGCAAATGGTTCAAGCAGAAACAGCAATTTTAAATGATGGACAGATGTTAGCACCATACTTTTTACAAAGAATTCATGACAAAACAATTGATAAAGATGTCAATATTGGGCAAAGAACGGTAGTAGGAACTCCTATTTCTAAACATACGGCAGATATAATGAAAGAAGAATTATATGGAGTTGTAAACGGAACTTGGGCACAAGGTGGTAAAAGATATGCTGTAGACAACTATAGTACGTCAGGAAAAACAGGAACAGGACAGGTTGTAGATCCGAAAACAGGTACATACTATAATAGTCCATATAAAGTACTGCACTCATTTATAGGATATGCACCTAGTGAAGATCCACAAGTTATTCTATATGTTGGTATGAAATTACCTTCGAAAGAATTAGGAGCAAGTAGTGCTAATGCTGCCTCTGAAATATTTAAACCAATAATGGAAAATACTCTTAACTATTTAAATGTTAAGAAATCAAATGATAACAACACAATTCAAAGTTATCAAATGGATAATCTTGTAGGTGAGAATGTTGAAACTACAATTGTTAATTTACAACAAAAAACTAAAAATATAATAACAATTGGAAGTGGAACTAATGTGATTGGCCAATATCCTTCAGCAGGGAATGTAATAAAACAAGGAGAGAGAGTATTCTTATTAGTCTCTGATGAAAATATTATTACACCTAACTTTACAGGATGGTCAAAAGTAGACGTACTTAACTACGCTAAATTATCTGGATTAGATATTGAAACCGAAGGGAATGGATTTGCTAAACAACAATCTGTTCCAGCACAAAGATTTGTGAAAAAAGGGGAAAAGATAAAAATAAAATTTAGTTAGGAGAACGAAATGAGTAATTCAAGTATAACGGTGGCTATATCGTTATTAGGGGTAGCATTCTTTCTGACAGTGTTAATGCTACCTAGATTAATAAAATATTTACATGAACTAAAGTTTGGCCAAGCAATCAGAGAAGAAGGGCCACAAAGTCATATGCATAAAAAAGGAACACCTACTATGGGAGGTATTTCGTTTATAATTGCGATAGTTATTTCACTTATAGTGGCTATGTTCTTAGATAGTTCAAATATAAAATACTACATACTGTTCATTTATACAACTATTTCTTTTTCGATAATAGGATATATAGATGATATGTTAATCGTAGTGAAAAAGAAAAATGATGGATTGGCACCAAGAAAAAAACTAATGCTACAAGTTCTATTTTCTGTAATATTTTATATATTAGTAACTTTCATTTACAAAGATGTTAATTATATACATATTCCAGTATTGGATTATAATTTAAATATTTCATATTTCTATATAATTTTCTTAGTATTTTGGCAAACTGGTTTTTCTAATGCAGTAAATTTAACAGATGGATTAGATGGATTAGCTACTAGCGTAACAATTATTACAACTAGTACATTTGCTTTATTAGCATATAAAGAAAATAACTTCCCTGTATTAGTATTTTGTTTAACAATAGTAGGGGCACTTGTAGGATTCTTATTATTTAATAGAAATCCAGCAAAAATATTTATGGGGGATACTGGATCATTAGCTTTAGGTGGAATCTTAGCGGCAATTTCAGTAATCTTGCATAAAGAAGTAGCATTTTTATTTATTGGTTTAGTATATATATTAGAAACACTATCAGTAATTATTCAAGTAGCGTACTTCAAGAAAACTGGTAAAAGAATTTTTAAAATGTCACCATTACATCACCATTTTGAATTATCAGGTTATGGTGAAGTGAAAACAGTATACATTTTTGTTGTTATAGCCGTTATTTCTTCAGCTATAGGGTATTTTGTAGGAGTAATATAAAATGATAAATTTAGAAGATAAAAGAATATTAGTATTAGGATTTGCTAGAAGCGGTTACTCAACTGCCAAAATCTTAAATAAATTAGGCTATAATGTAATCCTAAATGCATTTGATGATCTAAGTACTGATGAAAAAGCTATTGAATTAAAAAACTTAGGTGTAAAAATAGTTGATGGTGGTCATCCGTTAGAACTTTTAGATACTATAGACTTAATAGTTAAAAATCCAGGAATAAAATATGAAATTGAATTTTTACAAAGAGCAATAGAAAAAAATATTGATATTATAACTGAGATAGAATTAGCTAACACATTGTTTAATATTGACATGGTAGCGATTACTGGTACTAATGGAAAAACTACAACTACACAAATGACGTTTGATATACTAAAAGCAGCTAATAAAGATGTCTTTTTAGCAGGAAATATAGGGTATCCTTCTATTGAAGTAGCATATAATCATCCTAATTCTTTAATTATTACTGAAGTATCATCATTCCAATTACAAGGAACTAAGTATTTCAAACCATCGGTAGCGGCGATTACAAACTTAGGCGTTGGTCATTTAGATTATCATGGTAGCGTAGAAAACTATAGAAATGCTAAGAGAAATATCTATAAAAATCAAACCCAAGATGATATTCTAGTTTTAAATATTAAAGAATTAGAAAAATATGAATTGAGTAAAATAAATTCACAAGTAATTCTTTATGATACAAAAGAAAATCCTGAAGCGGATGTATTTGTAAGAAATAATATAGTAGTGTATAAGGACGTAGAACTATTTGATATAACAAAAATGTCTCTTCCAGGTATACATAATGTAGAAAATGCAATAAATGCAGCATTAATATCATACATAAAAGGTGCATCCATTGAAACAATTCGTGAAGTACTGTATAGTTTTAGTGGAGTAAAACATAGATTGCAATATGTTGGAGAGCATAATGGAGTGAAATTCTATAATGATTCTAAAGCTACAAATCCAGTTGCTACAACTACAGCACTTTCTGGATTTGAGAAAAATATAATATTAGTTTGTGGGGGGAAAGATAGAGGAATTGATTTTAAGGAATTAGTACCATTCTTCCCGAGAATCAAAGCAATGGTTGTTGTTGGAGAAAGTAAAGAAATACTATATGACTTAGCAACTACTAATGGAGTAGATTGTCATAAAGCGACGAAGGTTGATGATGCTACAATCTTAGCCAACAAACTTGCTGTAGAAGATGATATAGTTCTATTATCACCAGCATGTGCATCATGGGATCAATATAAATGTTTTGAAGATCGTGGAGATGAATTTATAGCTACGTTTGAAAAGATTAGTCAAGAGGATTAAGAGCGATGAACAAAAAGAATAAAAGGTTACTAGCAAAAATGAATAATGAGAAAAGAAGAAGCTCATTAGAAAAGATAAAAAGAAAAAAAAGAAGAGAATTAATATTCATAGTAACTTTATTTTTAATTGTTATAGCAGTATTTTCACTACTATTTAGTAATTATTTGAAACTGAAAACAATTGAAGTGGAAGGTAATAGTCAAATAACTAAAGAAGAAATACTAGAGGCAGGAAATATTAATAATAATCTAAGAACTTGGTCTATAAAAGATGATGAAATTCGCAATAATATACAATCGAGATTCGAAATATTTAAATCCGTAACAGTGCAATCGAAATTACCATCAACAATCAAGGTAAAAGTAGAGGAATACAGTTTTATCGCACAAAATAAAAAAGAAGACGGTAGTTTAGAGATAATTATGGAAAATGGTAAACCATATTCAGGAAAAGTAAGAAATAATTATAATTTACCAATCTTAGAAAATTTCAAAGACGATGGTAGTAAATTAGATGAAGTATATAAGAATTTAAATAAATTAAAAGAAGATGTAAGACTACAAATATCTGAAATTATAAATGATGAAGGTGATAATGTTACAATTTATATGAAAGATGGACAAAAAGTAAAAGCTTTAAGAGCAAGTTTTTCTGATAAATTAAATTATTATGATGAAATATCAAAATATATTGAAGATAAAAATAATACAACTTTAAATTTAGTAAATGGTGCATATTTAGAAACTGCAAAAACTGAAAAGAGAAGAAATGAAAATATCAAACAGTTATTATCTAGACAAGGATTAAAAGATGATTCAACGTCAAAAACAGATAAGGAAAAAGTAGATGATACAGAAAAAGTAGAGAAAAATAACAAAACTGAAAATTCTACTACAAATTCAAAAGTAACATCTTCTACTAATAATAAGAATACTAAACAACAATCAGTAACAAATAACAAAAATGAATAGTAAAAAAAGTATCCAGAATTTTGTATTTTGGGTACTTTTTTTATTCAAAAATTATATAAAATTAAAAAAGTTATTAATTATATTACAAATTGAAAATATTTTAATAAAATTTAATTTTTTTTGGAGTTTTTCATATTTTTTTTTTAAATTTTATGTTATAATTTAGTATGTGTAAATAAAATATGTGTGTATTTACAATTTTATTATAATAACAAAGTTTAAAAGGAAGGAGTGTTTGACTTGAGTTCACAATTGTATACTTCAATAGATCTGGGATCATCTAGTATAAAAGTGATTATAGCAGATGTAGTATATGAAAAATTGAATATACTTGGTGTTGGAGTCGTAAAAACTACGTCTATTAAACGTGGTAACATAATCGATGTAGAATCTGCATCTAGAGATATTCAAAAAGCAATAGATATTGCCAAAAGTGAAGCTAATAAAGACATAAGATCATTATATGTAGCAGTTCCAAGTATACACACTCATATTAAAAAAAGTGTAGCGGAAATTAAATTTGATACAAAACACGATATTGATGGTAGGGATATCGAAGAAGTAATAGAAGAAGCAAAAATTCTACCATTACCACGTGAAAGAGAAGTGGTTCAAGTAATTCCTGATTACTATCGTCTTGATGATATTGAAAATATAAGAAAACCTAAAGGTATGACTGTTCATAATGCTTTTGAAGTAACAGGAAATAGAGTTTTAACTTCGAAAACTCATCTTCACACAATATATAAAAGTATTGAAAATTTACGTCTAGATTGCAATGAGACATTTTGTACTTCTCATGCATTAGGTGAATTATTACTAAACGATGAAGAAAAAGATTATGGTTCAGTAATAATTGATATTGGTGCTGGACTTACAACAGTAAGTTACTTTGAGGACGGAATACTTCAACTATCTCAATCAATAGAATTGGCTGGAGAAGATATTACTCGTACTATCTCAGACGTATTAAATGTTCCCTTAAAGCGTGCTGAAGAGATAAAAGTTACACAAGGACATGCATTTTATGATTTAGCATCGCCACAAGTAATTATTGAATTAGATAATCTAGAGCCAGACGAAGAGCCATATACACAAAAAGAGTTAGCAGATTATATTGAAGAAATAGTAGAAGAAATAATCTTGCGTTCATTTGATGTTCTTAGAAAAGCTGGAATAAATAGAGTAAAAGGAAATGTAGTACTAACTGGTGGAACAACACTAATGCCAGGAGTATTAGACTTAGCTAAAGATATGCTAAGAAAAATGAATGTTAGAATTGGATCTCCAAAAATAATAGGAGCTAATTCGCCAGAACTTTCAGTAGTTGTTGGAACACTAACTAGTAGTTACAAAATTGAATCTTTATTTGGTTACCAAGTAACAGATGAAGTACCAACAGTTAAAAATACAAATTCAACCTTTGAAAATGTTTCTGCAGTTCAAGAAATTTCAGTAAACAATTCAAAAGTTGATTCAGCAGTAGTAACTGAACCTCATACAGAAGAGTTAGAGGAAGAAGAGTATTACGAAGAAGAAAAAAAAGAAAAAGAAAAAGAAGATAAGAACTTCTTTGATAAAATAACTAAAATGTATAATTCGTTTTTTGAATAACAATCAGGAGGAAATAAAGAATGTTTGAAGAATTTGATCAATCAGCAGTAATTAAAGTAGTAGGTGTTGGTGGCGGTGGTGGTAACGCCGTTGACCGAATGGTAGAAAGTGGGATTCAAAACGTTGAATTTATCGCAGTTAACACAGATGCTCAAGCATTAAAACGTTCTAAAGCAGACGTAAGAATTCAAATCGGTGAAAAATTAACTAAAGGTCTTGGAGCTGGAGCTAATCCAGAAGTAGGACGTAAAGCAGCTGAAGAAACTAAAGATAAAATTGAAGAAGCACTAGAAGGAGCGGACATGGTATTCGTTACTTCTGGTATGGGTGGAGGAACTGGTACTGGTGCTGCTCCAATCGTAGCAGGTATTGCTAAAGAATTAGGAGCTTTAACAGTAGGTGTTGTTACTCGTCCATTCAACTTTGAAGGTAAAAAACGTCAAGTACAATCTACAGCAGGAATTAACTCACTTAAAGGTGCAGTAGATACACTTATCGTTATTCCTAACGATAGACTATTAGATATCGTTGATAAATCTACTCCAATGATGCAAGCATTCGTTGAAGCAGATAACGTATTACGTCAAGGGGTACAAGGTATTTCTGACTTAATTAACGTATCTGGTACAGTTAACCTTGACTTCGCTGATGTTAAAGCTATCATGGCTGACCAAGGTTCAGCATTAATGGGTATTGGTGTAGCTTCAGGTGAAAACAGAGCTATCGAAGCAGCTAAAAAAGCTATTTCATCTCCATTATTAGAAACTTCTATCGTTGGAGCAAAAGGTGTGTTATTAAACATCACTGGTGGACCATCATTAAGTTTATTTGAAGCTCAAGCAGCTGCAAGTATCGTTCAAGAAGCTAGTGATGATGAAGTAAACATGATTTTCGGTACAGTATTTAACGAAGAGTTAGAAAAAACTGATGAAATCATCGTTACAGTAATCGCTACTGGGTTTGAAGAAGATGGAGTTAGTGTTGAAAGAGATATCTTAGCACAACGTCCAGCTCAACCAGAAGCTAGCTCATTCACAAGTGGATACGGTAAAAATGAAGTAGAACAAGAAATGTACCCACGTCCAAGAAGAAGAACAAGAAGAGAAATCTAAT
>CAUUCZ010000035.1:0-12811 GCA_963543895.1 uncultured Gemella sp.
ACAAATTCTTTTGTATTTGATTTTGTTGTTTCTACATGATGATTAAATTTCATAATATCTACTTGACCGATTAATGGTCCATATTTTTCTTCAAGGTGTCTTTCGGTATTTTCTAGATCCCCACCTAAGAAAATCTTAGTATTATTTATGTTTACTATTGCCAAGATAGAATTCAAATTGTCGTCATATACTTTTTTTAACGAACCGTCACTTTCGTATTCATTTTCATAATTTAACAAATCGATTTTAATATCTCCAAGAGTTAGATGTGAATCTTTTTCTGAGATATCTTGAATAATTTCAGTATTAGTTTCTTTTGCTGCCTTTAATGCTCTTTCGTATCCGTATAAATTATCCCAAAGTCTAGTTTTATCGGAAATTCTATCATCGCTATATTTTTTAATATATAGTTTTTCTGTTGGGATAGATTTTAGTACGTCATGTGCCGAACCAACATGATCTGAATGTGCGTGGGTTATAATAATGAAATCAAATTTTTTAATTCCTAACTGTTTTATATGAGCGAATAACCTATCTTGGGTAATTTTCTTTTTATCTTTTGTTATTCCTTCTCTGTCAGGGTATCTAGGGTCTGAACCATCTGGATACGAGAAATCCTCCCCTGTATCAATCATAGCGTAGTGTCCATTGCTTTCTAGTATCATAGCATCTGACCATTCAGCTACAGTAATAATATGTAATTTATCATTAGCTTTAGCATATGATGCTGGCAAAGAAGTTATTAATAATAGTGTTGTTATAATTATTGTTTTTAAAAGTTTCATAGATACTCCTTTATTAACTCTTTTTAATTTTTCCTTTAACCATATTTATCGCATAGTTTATTGTTGAATCTTTTAATATTATTAGAGCAACTAAATAATAAATTCCACAGATTGCTATAACTGTACAAACCATAAGCAGCATGCTTAGTGTTATTTCGTAAGAATGGACACGGAAAGCAAATTTAGAAATGAAGTAAATTGGAATAAATCCAAGTGATACTACAAGGTATTTATATAGCGAAGAAAATACTGAAGATAAGTTGATCAACTTATGTTTTTTAATAAACTGTATTTCTAATAATACTACTAGTCCTTCAGCGAAAATTGTTGTTCCGATATAATATTCAGGTTTGAAAATGTTGCAGAAATATAATGTAGAATTTAATATTACGTTCAACCCACCACCGATGAAGTAAAATGAAGTTAGTTTACTTTCGAAGTCATTGATAAATATAATTTGTTTTCCTAGTATCATCTCAATAGCCCAAATAATAGTTCTAATGGCGAAGATACTCGTTACGATTCCTGCTTCTAAGTATTTGTCTGATGAATAAATAACAGTTGCATATGTTCCTAGAATCATTATACCAATACTTGTAGGTATCATTAGGAAGAAGAATAGGGAAGATCCTTGCCTAATTAGATATTCATACGAGTCGTGGTCTTTTTTTCCTAAGTAATAACCTAATCTAGGAAGGCTGACATTTAATGCGCCGCTAAGTACCCCTGCTATAAGCATCACTATACTTGATGCTATAGTGTAGTATGAGATATAGTTTTCATTGGGAGTTTTTGTAATAAACATCCTATCAAGTAATGTATAAAGCATATTAGCATTTGCTAATAATAGCATTGTAGTTAGTGCTTTTGTAGAAGTTAATAAATCTTTTATTTTGATTTTTACAAATGAAACTTCTCTTTTTATCCATAAGAAACTTAGTAGATAGTTTAGAATAGTAGTAGCACTCATTATAATTGCATACGGTATAATATCATCTTCTGTTTTTACAAATGCGAATATTGATACTAACATAGCTATTCTAATAAATAGTGTTTTATATAGAATAAATGTGTAGTTTTCGTACGCTTCGTTCATCCATTCAATATTTAAAAATTGAAATAGTGCTTGAATTCCGAGTATATAATATAATATTTTTAGATTTTCAGTTTCATGAGTTCCTACACTAATAAATATGAAATATAAAGCTGTTATAGTTATCGAAGTAATTACCGATATATAGAATAATTTTGAAAATACGTAGTTAATTTTGTTTTTATCGTCTTTAACTTTACTTATCGATCTAATACCATAGTTATATATACCGAAGGCTGCAAGAGGTATTACAAAACTAGCCCATGTATTTGCTGTGTTGAAATAGCTATAGTTTGATTTGCTAAGTATTCTAGTTAAGTAAGGATTAGTGATTAATGGAAATACTATGTTTAGTACATTAACCATTAAGCTTGCTAATGCATTAACTTTTATGTTTTTCATAAAAAGAAATCCTTTCTAAAATTCTATTTTACATTATATCATATTTTCAATTTATTGGCTTATAATAATCAGACTAGATTGAAGATTTTTGATGTTTATAGTTTTTCTATGATATAATGAAATAGATAGAATATTGAAAAATAGATTTTAAAGGAGAAAAAAATGATATACGCAGGAATATTAGCTGGTGGAACAGGAACTAGAATGGGGATAAGCAACATGCCAAAACAATTCCTAGAATTAGGTAAAAAGCCAATACTTATCCACACAATCGAGAAGTTCTTATTAGAACCTGAAATCGAAAAAATCGTAGTCGGTGTTCATGAAGATTGGGTATCTCATGCTGAAGACTTAGTAGAACAATATGTTTCAGCATTTGCTGATAGAATCATTATTACACCTGGTGGGGTTGATAGAAATACAACGATTGAAAACATCATTAATAGAATTAATGAATATAAGCCTTTAACTAATGAAGATATTATCGTAACTCACGATTCAGTTCGACCATTTATTACACTTAGAATTATTAAAGATAACATACGTCTAGCTAAAGAAAGTGATGCAGTAGATACAGTAGTAGAAGCTGTTGATACGATTGTAGAAAGTACTGGCGGAGAATACATTTCAAGCATACCAAACAGAGCTCACTACTACCAAGGACAAACACCTCAAAGTTTCAAATGTTTAGATTTCTTAAATCTATATAAATCATTAGACAAAGAAGAAAAACAAATACTTACAGATGCATGTAAGATATTCGTTATAAAAGGGAAAAAAGTAGCACTAGCTAAGGGAGAATACTCTAACATCAAAATAACTACAGTAACTGACCTTAAGATAGCTAAGAGTATGCTAGAGGACGAATAATATGATAAATCAAATATATCAATTAATTAAACCGAAATTTATTAATGTAAAATATAACGAAGAGAACATAAACGATGGTGATAAAATCATCATCCGTCCAAACTACATGGCACTATGTCACGCAGACCAAAGATACTACCAAGGGAAAAGAGATCCAAAGGTACTGGCTAAAAAACTACCTATGGCACTTATTCACGAATGTGCAGGTATAGTAATCGCAGATCCTACAGGAACGTATAAAGTAGGACAAAAGGTAGTAATGATACCTAACCAACCACCAAGACAGAGTGACGAAGAATTCTATGAAAACTACATGCCAGGAACACACTTTCTATCAAGTGGGTTTGATGGATTCATGAGAGAGTTCGTAGCTCTACCTAAAGATAGAGTGGTAGCTTATGAGGGTGTTGAAGATTCTGTTGCGGCTATTACAGAGTTCATAAGTGTAGGTATGCACGCAATGGATAGATTCTTAAAAAACTCACATAGTAAAAAAGATAGAATAGCGATAATTGGTGATGGAAGTCTTGCTTATGTTATGGCGAACATAATAAACTACACTCTGCCAGAGTGTGAGATAATCGTAATAGGGCGTCACTGGGAGAAGCTAGAACTGTTCAGTTTCGCTAAAGAAAGATACATTACTGATGAAATACCTGAAGACTTAACTTTCGATCATGGTGTAGAATGTTGTGGTGGAGATGGCAGTGGTTATGCAATAAACGACTTAATCAAGTACATCAAACCACAAGGAAGCCTAGTACTTATGGGAGTTAGTGAATACAAAGTAAATATCAATACACGTGATATCTTAGAAAAAGGATTAACGCTAATAGGTTCATCACGCTCAGGTAGAATCGATTTTGAGAAAGCTATCGAGATGCTAAGTAATAAGAAATTCGAAAGAAGATTCAAGAATATTATCGAACTTGAGCAACCTGTGAGAAATATTAAAGATATACATAGGGTGTTCGCAACGGACTTGAATACAGCCTTTAAGACAGTGTTTAAGTGGGAGATATAGTTAAAGAAAGTTTTTTCTTTTGATTAATTAATACAATAGAATAAAATTATTTAGGTGATTCACGAAACTATTAAGATGGTTTTCTGAGTCACCTTTGTATGTCGTAATATTAAAATAAGTAATATTATTTCTATGAATTATCACATTTTATGTTATAATGCTATATGATAAAGAATTTAAAAATATTTATGTGTATTTTTAGAGGAAATAAATTTTAATTCAAATGATATTTTTCAGATGTTAAAAAGGAGGACAGGGTGGATATTTTTATATTATTACTAATTTCATTATTTGTTTATCTTATACCGAGAACAGATGTTGATTATTTAAGTAATAAATCAACTAAATCACTAAAGGGACTCTTGGCTTTACTTATAGTTTTTCACCATATTTCTCAAAAAATTACTACTGGTGAAAATTTTTCGAATTTTGAATACATGGGACGATATATCGTTGCATTATTTTTCTTTCTGTCTGGTTATGGACTGTATTTCCAGTATAGTAACAACGCAGCTTATATGGAGAATTTCTTAAAGAAAAGATTGGTTAGAATATTTATACCGTTCTTTGTTTTTATAGTCATTTATGTTATTTATAGAGCGACATTAGGGGAAGTTGTTAATGTAGACTTTTTCTTATCATTTTGGAAAGATCACAGTAATATAATTTATAATGGTTGGTTTATCAATAGTATAATAGTTTTATATGTTATTTTCTACGTTTCTTTTGTGAGGAAAGATTCAAAAATAGCTGAATATAAACTAGTATTTCTGACATTAGTTTATATTTTTTGGAAAGCATATCAAAATCATGGAGATTGGGAATATGTTAGTATAATGGCATTTTTATCAGGTGTATTCTGGATGAAAAACAGGGTTTCTATAGATAAGCTTCTAGAGAAGAATTATTTTATCTTTCTCGTTTCATTTAGTATACTAATGTACGTATTTCATCATTATGAAGTTATTATGAAGAATATTGGGATTACAAATAAATATGTTTATTATGGAATAGTTGGAAACTTATGTACAATGATTTTTGTAGTTTATTTCTTATTGTTGACAAACAAACTCAACTTTTCGAATAAATATCTTGATTTTTTAGGAGATATATCATTTGAAATATATATGATTCATGGCTTAGTTATGCATTATCTTGGTAAGTTTTTTGTTTCATCAGATGTAAATGATGTACTTTATACAATTATTGTATTATTTGTTAGTATTGTTTCTGCATATTATATAAAAAAATTAATAATTATTATTGAAAAGAATATTATGAAAGCTATTTAATATATTTTAGAAATAGGATTAGAGAGTGACTCAACAAAATTGATTTTTTAAAAATCATGACTTTTGAGTCATTCTCTTTTTTATTATTGATGAAAAATTATAGTAAAAATACTATGAGTTATCTCATTTTATGTTATAATGGTAAGTAATATTGTAATGTAGAAAAGAGGCTTTACATTGAAACAACTAATAAAAAGTAAAATAGAAAAACTACTTACTGTATCTGAGGAAGTAGTAAAAGTAGAACAACTAGGTGGAATGACAAATAGCAATTACTTAGTTGAAACTACTAATAACAAATATATAGTTAAGTTCTTTGGTAAAGGGACTGATAAGCTAATCAATAGGATTGCGGAGAAAAATAATCTTGCGAATCTTGCTGATTTAGGTTTGGATGTAAAAAACTATATCTTTGATATTGAATCTGGAATAAAGGTAAATGAATATATTGAGAATGCAACAACTTTTGATGCGCATTACCTAAAAGCGAAGAAGGAAGAAGTAGCGAATATTCTAAAAAAAGTACATAGTTCTGGAAAGGTTCTTGAAGGTGAATTTAGAGTCTTCGATGAGATTAAAAAATATGAGAGTCTGATTGAAGGTGATATCAGTTATCCTTATTATGAGAAGATAAGGGAGAAGGTATTTTCTCTACAAAACCACCTAGATGAGATTGGTGTTGATAGAAAATCTTGTCATATCGATCTTGTACCGGAGAACTTCATCGAAGATGAGACTGGTCGTATTTATCTTATAGACTGGGAATATTCTGCGATGAATGACCCGATGTGGGATTTAGCAGCACTTTTCTTAGAGTCTAATTTTAGAAAAACTGAAGAAGGAGAATTCTTTAAAGCATATTTCAGTGAAGCTACACCAGTTAGCGTAGCTAAGATTATGATTTATAAAATATTACAGGACTTCCTATGGAGTCTGTGGACGGTTTATAAAGAAGAGCAAGGTGCAGACTTTGGAACTTATGGAAAAGATAGATACTTAAGAGCGGTTAAAAATTTGAAGGAGTATGTAGAAAGTTATGAAAAATAAAGTAGGTGTATCGGCAGGACTTTTATCTGGTATGTTCTGGGGGCTTGGGCTTGCGATAAGTGCGTATATATTTTCATTTTATAATATTTCGCCTTTTGCGGTTGCAGTAATCCATGATTTTATTAGTATTTTTGTCCTACTGGCGATTATCTTAGTTAAGTATAAAACAATTAATTTTAAAATTTTTACGAATATAAAAAGTGTCAGTGTTATTGTAGGTGCGCTTCTTGCGGGACCTATTGGGATGCAGTGTAATTTATATGCGGTGAAGTATATAGGAAGTGGTTTAACATCTTCTATTACTGCGATTTATCCTGCTGTGTCGGTAATACTAGCTGTTATATTTTTAAAAAATAAAGTCTCATCAAAAACAATTTTAGGGATTGCGCTTATTATTGTTGGTATTTTCATCCAAAGTTATAAGAGTGAACAGGTTGAATCATTTTATCTTGGGTTTATGTTCGCATTAATCTGTGCAGTTGCTTGGGGTAGTGAGAGTGTTCTTAGTTCATATGCTATGAAAAATAATCTTAATGAGCTTGAGACTTTATTAATTCGTCAGGTAACATCATTTTTAGCGTATTTAGTAATAATCTCATTCAATGGTTTAGGAATTGAGACTAGTCTTGACGTTAAATTCGGTGGGCTTATCGTTTTCTTTGTAGTGAGTAATATGGTATCTTACATATTGTACTATATGGCTATTAATAGATTAGAACCGGCGAAGGCAACAGGACTTAATGTCAGCTATGTTGTTTGGACAATATTATTCTCAATGATTTTTGTTGCATTAGAGGTGAATTTACAATTAGTAGTTACATCTATTATTATCATACTAGGTGTTTATGTTATTGTTAGAGAGGAGTAACAAATAGATAATGAAAGCAATTATATTGGCTGCAGGTTTAGGAACGCGTCTTAGACCGATGACAGATAATACTCCAAAGGCTTTGATAAAGGTTAAAGACAAGCCACTTGTGGAGTACCAAATAGAGTTTTTAAAAGAAAAAGGAATAGATGAGATAATCGTTGTTGTTGGATATTTACATGAACAATTCGATTATTTAAAAGAAAAGTATAATGTAGAGCTAGTGTTTAATGATAAATACGCTGAGTATAACAACTTCTACTCATTATACTTAGTTAAGGAAAAATTAGTGGATAGTTATGTAATCGATGCGGATAACTATTTATTCAAAAATATGTTTAGAGCTGATATTGATCGTTCGACATATTTCAGCGTTTATCGCGAAGATTGTGAGAATGAATGGTTTTTAATCTACGGAGATGATTATAAAGTTCAAGATATTATCGTAGATAGTAAAGCAGGAAGAATCCTTAGTGGGGTATCTTTCTGGGATAAAGAAACTGCAGAGAAAATCGTGAGTTTTATCGATAAAGCTTACGAAAGTAATGAGTTCATGAACTTATACTGGGATAATATGGTTAAAGATAATATCGAAAAACTAGATGTTTATGTGGAAGAATTAGAACCTAATAGTATCTATGAAATTGATAGTATTAAAGACTATAACAAATTAGAAAAAATACTGAAAGAAGAATGCGAGAATTAATCTCCATTCTTTTTTAGTATTCTGATTAAGGAATAATATTTCTTGCTTTTTTGTAATATAGATGTAATAAAAAATAATCTAATTGTAACCCTAAAAATAGCTTAACTATGGTATAATTATCAATGCATAACAATGAGTAAAGAGGGCTATAAAAAATGGGAAGAAATAAACTGAAATTAGGATTAGGAGTATTAACGGTATTAGCTACACCAATAGCTGTGAATACAGTGGCTAGTAGTGATGCTCTAGCTGCACAAGGTTGGGTTAAAACTGGAAGCACTTGGTACTTCTACAATCAAAATGGAACATTAGCAAGAAACGCCTGGGCAGGAAATTACTGGTTAGGAGCTGACGGAAGAATGGCTACTAATGCGTGGGTAGATGGCGGACGTTACTATGTTGGAAGTAATGGACTTTGGGTAAAAGGTGCTCAAAAACCTGCTGCAGCCAAACCAGAAGTTAAGAAACAAGGTTGGGTTCAAAACGGCTCAGCATGGAACTATTATTACCAAGGAAATATTGTTAGAAATGCTTGGATAGGAAGCTACTGGCTAGGAGCCGATGGAAGAATGGCGACAAGTTCATGGGTAGATAACGGACGTTACTATGTAGGTGCTAATGGAGTTTGGGATAAAACTGTTAAAAAACAAGAAGTTAAAAAGAATGGCTGGGTAAAAGAAGGAAACGCATGGTACTTCTACTACCAAGGTCAGATTACTAAAAATGCATGGATAGGAAGCTATTGGCTAGGTTCGGATGGTAAGATGGCGACAAGCTCATGGGTAGATAACGGACGTTACTACGTAGGAGCTAATGGTCTATGGGACAAAAATGCTAAGAAGCAAGAAGTGAAATCAGAAGTTAAAAAGAACGGCTGGGTAAAAGAAGGGAATACATGGTATTACTATGAAAATGGAACATTAGCACGTAATAAATGGGCAGGAAACTACTGGTTAGGAGCTGACGGGAAAATGGCTACTAATGCGTGGGTAGATAATGGACGTTATTATGTTGATGGTTCTGGAGCATGGGTTAAAAATGCAGGACATGGTATAAACTATTCAAGTTATTACAAAGTAAAATCATTATATATCCCTGTATATGATGCGAACGGTCGTATCTTATCTCATGTTTCTAAAGATACAGTACTATTTAGAGATAACAGATCTACTGCGAATGGTAGAATCCCTGTTCAAGTAGCGGGACTTACAGGATATGTTAATGCTAGTCAAGTAACTGCAATTAACTCTAATGATACATTCATTCCGGATTACGTAAGTGATGGAAGATATGTTTATCACAGATATTCTCCATATACTAAAGTAATGGTTGCTTATCACAATGCAAATATGCAAGTTGGTAAATCATATTATTCAGCAGACGGTATTAACTTTGGAACATTCAAATTAGATCACCCATTCCAATTCTCTAATTTAAAATCTAGAACGAACTATACTGCGGCTGATATTAATAGACTATATAGCATAATGGGAGCTAGTGATAGTAAGTTAGCAGGTAAAGGAGCTACATTTAAAGCTGCTGAACAAAGATATGGAGTTAATGCTTTATACCTAGTGGCGCACAGTGCTTTAGAAAGTGCATGGGGAAGAAGTAAAATCGCTAAAGATAAAAATAACTTCTTTGGAATCACTGCATATGATGATACTCCATATACTTCTGCAACTAAATTTGATAATGTAGATAGTGGTATTATGGGTGCTGCACGTTGGATTAACTCAAGATATTTACATAATTCTGGATATCCAGCTAACGGAGCATACTTAGGGAACAAAGCAGGTGGTATGAATGTTAACTACGCGACTGCACCATATTGGGGTGAATCTATCGCGAGTATAATGTTCAGTGCTAATGAAAAATTAGGAAGAAAAGATAGATAAAAAAGGATAGGCTAGGTTAGTATTTTAATCTAGCTTCCTTTTTGATAAAGGAGATAATTATGTTAGTTTCGGTTGTAATCGGACTTTTGAATGAGGAAAAGTTTTTACCAAGATTGATAGAAGACTTTAAGAATCAGACATATGATCACAGCAAGATAGAATTAATATTTATAGATGGAATGTCAAAAGATAAAAGCTGGGAAATATTAGAAGATTTTAAGGCTAGTAATCATGATTTTTATGATGTAGTATTATTGAAAAATCCTAAGGTAATATTATCAGCTGGTATGAATGTAGGAATAAAAGCTGCAAGAGGAGAATGTATCCTTAAGGTGGATTGTCATTCACATATTACCGAGAATTTTATTGAGAATAATGTTAAAGTTATTGAGAGTGGAGAAGATGTTTGTGGAGGGCCACGTCCAAATATTATTGAGAATGAAGATAATTTAAGTAAGACATTATTATTGGTCGAGGAAAATATGTTTGGTAGTGGGATAGCGAATTACCGTAAACAAACTTCTAAACGTTATGTAAGTTCAGTTTTCCAAGGAATGTACAAAAAGGAAATATTTGATAAGATTGGACTATTGGATGAAAAAGTAGGGCGTGTTGAAGACAATGAACTACATTATCGAATTAGAAAAAATGGCTACAAGATTCGTTATAGCAATGATATATTATCGTACCAATATACTAGACCTACAGTAAATAGAATGTTAAAACAAAAATATTCGAACGGATATTGGATTGGTAAGGTAAGCCATGTTTATCCTAAGGCCTTCTCTATCTTCCATTTCGTTCCTTTTGTATTTGTTTTAGGAATAATTTTTAGTTTATTGATGTTGCCGTTGACGAAGTTATTCGCTGTACTTCTTGCGATTGCTTATGGATTATTCACAATTCTCGTTACATTGATTACTATTATTAATAATAAGTTCAACGCAACGATGTTGTTAATTCCAATCTTATTATTCTTAGTGCATTTCAGCTATGGGTTAGGAACTTTAGTTGGATTAGTTAAGGGTTTTAGTTGGAAAAAAGAATATTATAAAGAATAAAATATGAAATCATATAGACAGGCTAATCTTAGCCTGTCTATATTTGTAACTAACTTGTAATATCTAAAGGGCTGGCTTAATGGTATAATAGAAAATGCATAAATGTATGATAATATGAGCAAGGAGTAGGAAATCTATTATGAGAAAAAATAAATGGAAATTAGGATTAGGAGTACTGACGGTATTAGCTACACCGATTGCAGTAAACACAGTAGCTGGTACTGAAGTACACGCAGCTCAAGGTTGGGTGCAAAGTGGTTCTTCATGGTACTTCTATAATAACCAAGGTAATGCAGTAAGAAATGCCTGGCAAGGAAATTACTGGCTAGGTGCAGATGGAAGAATGGCAACAAATGCGTGGGTAGACGGAGGACGCTACTTCGTAGGAAGTAATGGTCTTTGGGTAAAAGGAGCTCAAAAACCTGCAGAAGTTAAGAAACAAGGTTGGGTTCAAAATGGTTCAGCATGGAACTATTATTACCAAGGTAATATCGTTAGAAATGCATGGATAGGAAGCTACTGGCTAGGTTCTGATGGTAGAATGGCAACAAATACATGGGTAGACGGAGGACGTTACTATGTAGGTGCTAATGGAGTTTGGGATAAAAATGCTAAAAAACAAGAAGCGCCAAAACCAGCTGAGAAGAAAAATGGTTGGTTAAAAGAAGGTAGCACGTGGTACTACTATAACCAAGGGATCATGGTTAGAAATACTTGGCAAGGGAACTACTGGTTAGGTTCTGATGGTAAGATGGCGACAAGCTCATGGGTAGATAATGGCCGTTATTACGTAGGTGCTGATGGTTCTTGGGATAAAAATGCTAAAAAACCTGAAGAGAAAAAACAAAGTTGGAAAAAGGAAGGTAACTCATGGTACTACTACCACCAAGGTCAAATTGTTAAAAATGCTTGGGTTGGAAGTTATTGGCTAGGATCTGACGGTAAAATGGCGACAAACTCATGGGTAGACAACGATCGTTATTATGTAGGTGCCAACGGAGTTTGGGAAAAAGATAAGAAAAAAGAAGATAAAAAACCAGAAGAGAAAAAACGTGGTTGGAAAAAAGAAAACAACGTTTGGTATTATTACAATGAAGATGGAACACTAGCTCGTAATAAATGGCAAGGAAACTACTGGTTAGGATCTGATGGTAAGTTGGTTACTAACGCATGGGTAGATAATGGACGCTACTATGTAGGAAGTAATGGGGCTTGGGATAAAGATAAGAAAAAAGAAGATCCAGTTCCAACAGGTAAACACACTGGGTGGGTTAAGAGTGGAAGCACATGGTACTACTTCAATGCAGAAGGTCAAATGGTTAAAAATGCGTGGGCAGGAAATTATTGGCTAGAAGCTGACGGTAAAATGGCTACAAATAAATGGGTAGATAACAACCGTTACTTTGTTGGAAGTGATGGAGCTTGGATTCAAAATCCAACTAACAACACTAACCTAAATAGAGTTCTTGATATTGCTCGTAAATATATGGGTGTTGAAACAGGAACAAGAGAACACAAGAAAATTGTTGATGCTTATAACTCTGTAGATCCAAAACCAGTAGGATATACTGCGACATATGATGATGACTGGTGTGATATCTTTGTTACAACAGTATTCCAACAAGCAGGTCTAAGTGACCTTATCGGTAGAGAATGTGGTGTTCAACGACACATCGGTATTATGGAGAAAAAAGGTATCTGGAAAGGTAAAACTCAACCTAAAGTAGGAGACATCGTTACATTTGACTGGGACGGTGGAGGTTGG
>CAUUCZ010000036.1:0-12348 GCA_963543895.1 uncultured Gemella sp.
TTTCTTACCTGGTGTTGTTAAGTCTGGAATGTTTTCTACTTTCGTTACTTTTCCATCTTCTGGTATCGTAATTCCTTTTGTATAATCCTCTGGTGTAAATGGTGTTGTTGTCACTGGCGTTTCTATTGGTTTAACCGGTGTTACATTTACTGGTACTTCTACTGTGATTACTTTTCCATTTGGTAATTCTACTGTTACTTTAACTGGATCTTTCTTACCTGGTGTTGTTAAGTCTGGAATGTTTTCTACTTTCGTTACTTTTCCACCTTCTGGTATTGTTATTCCTTTAGTATAATCTTCTGGTGTAAATGGTGTTGTTGTCACTGGTGTTTCTATTGGTTTAACCGGTGTTACATTTACTGGTACCTCTACTGTTATTACTTTTCCATTTGGTAATTCTACTGTCACCTTAACTGGATCTTTCTTACCTGGTGTTGTTAAGTCTGGAATGTTTTCTACATTTGTTACTTTTCCACCTTCTGGTATTGTTATTCCTTTAGTATAATCTTCTGGTGTAAATGGTGTTGTTGTCACTGGTGTTTCTATTGGTTTAACCGGTGTTACATTTACTGGTACCTCTACTGTTATTGTTTTACCATTCGGTAATTCTACCGTTACTTTAACAGGATCTTTTTTACCTGGTGTTGTTAAGTCTGGAATATTTTCTACTTTCGTTACTTTTCCACCTTCTGGAATTTTAATTCCTTTAATGTAATCCTCTGGAGTTAATGGAGTCATAGTAACTGGTGTTTCGATACCTTTAACTGGTGTTACATTTACTGGTACATCCACTATTGTTGTTTTTCCATTCGGTAAGGTAACAGTTACTTTAACTGAGTCTTTCTTACCTGGTGTTGTTAAATCTGGAATATTTTCTACTTTTGTAACTTTTCCACCTTCCGGAACTTTAACATATTTAGCAATATCATCTTGTGTTAAAGGTGTATTCGTTACTGGTGTTTCAATTGGTGTAGGTTTCGCTTCTACGACTTTAATCGTTGCTGGGACTTCTACCAATACTTTTCCATTTTTATCTTTCACAACTACTGTTACTGGTTTATCTCCAATAGTTGTTGCATCAAATGGATCTTTTTGTCCTTCTGGAATTTTATATTCAAATGTTGAACCTTCAGGATAATCACTTGGAGTAATACTGTCTCTAGCTTGTGGTTTTTCAGTTGGATTTACAGGAATTAATTGTTCTTTCCCTTCCACTACTTTCACCTTAGCTGGAACTTCTACCAATTTATCTTCTCCGTCTTTTGCTTCTACAATAACATCTTTTTCTCCTGGTTTTGTTGTATCTACTGGAGTTTTATATTTGAATGTTACTCCATCTGGATATTGTTCAGGATCAATACTCTTAGATGCATCTGGTTGTTTATTATCTTTATCTACTGGTACGTATTGTGTTTTAGGTTCCACTACCATTACCTTAGCTGGAACTTTAGTAATAACTTTATCGTCAATTTTCGCTACTACTACAACATCTTTTTCTCCTGGCGTTGTTGTATCTACTGGAGTTTCATAAGAAAACTCTGTTTCTTTAGGGAATGCTTTAGGATCAATACTTCCTTCTACATTTGGTTGTTTTTTATCTTTGTCTACTGGCACAAATTGTGGATAGCTTTCTACAACACGCACTGTTGCAGGTACTTCTGTAATAGGATTACCCTGTTTATCTTTTACTATAACATTAACTGTATAATCTCCAGGTGTTGTAGTATCTATTGGAGTTTTTGGATCATATTCAAATGTTGAACCATCTGGATATTCTGTTTTATCAATACTGTTTTCTGGATTTGGTTGTTTGTTATTTTCATCTACAGGAACTATTTGAGGAACTCCCTCTACAACTGTAACAGGAACTTTAACAACGGTTGTTTTTTCTACATTATCAACAGTATATTTAACTGTAACATTTACATCTGTATCGTCTGATAAATCTGGACTTGCCACATTTTCATCAATACTTACATTAGTAACATTTTCTGGAAGTTTTCCTTTGAAAGTACCGTCTGCGATAGCTTCTTTCACTTTAGCAAGAGCTTTTTCTTTTGCTTTTTCCTTATCGCTATCTTTGGCAACGAAAATTCCTTTCGGTGTTGGTTTTGGTAAAACTGTTACTTTAACTTTTACTGGTTCTGTTAAAGTTACTCCGTTTTGATCTGTATAAGTTACCGGCACAGTTACTTCTTTCACACCTGGTTTAGCTGTAATATCTTTTGCTAAATCATTAGGCTCACCTTTTGTTCCATTTTCCCCTGGAGTTACCGCATCAGTTATTTCCTTAGCAGTCAATTCATCGCCTTCAAATACAACTTTAGAGGTTGGAGTTGAACCAACTACATTTACCGGTACATTCACATTCACAGAAATATCATCAATCACTTTTCCTGTAGCCTTATCTCTATATTTAACCGTAACTGTAACTGGAGTTTGTTGACCATTTTTATCAGTTTTTGGAGTTGAAATAGCATCATCTGTTACAAATGGAGTTACGCCTTCAGGAACATTTTTCAATCCAGTAATTGCTTTGTTAACATTTGCTCTAATAGCATCAATTAATTTTTCATTTGGTGTACCATTTAATACTGTAACACCTTTTGGTTCTGGTTTTGGAAGAACTTTCACCGTCACTTCAACCGTCTCATCACGTTTAAATTGATTTGCCCCATAAGTAACCGTCACTGGAACTTTAATATCTTGACCCGCTTTTCCATTAGTAGAAATACTACTTACATCAGGATTCGTAACTTTACCGTCTTTACCAGGTGTAACAGCTCCTACTACTTTTTCTGCAGATGGCTTATCCCCTTCCACTACATATACAGTTTTTGCAGTTGATACACGAGGTTGAACTTTGATTGTAAACTCTTGAGTGATGTTGTCATTCGTATCTTTTTTCGTATCAAATACTGGATCTTTATCAAATGGATTGTCGACGATATCATATCCCATTGATTTCAATACGTCGATATGGGCTTGTACATTACTTTCAGGAATTGTTTCTCCTGATTTACCAGTAAGTGTTAATGCATGTTCAGTCAACTCTGTTTCTGTTTGAGTTTTTGGATCTACAGAAACGAATTTAACTTTTGCTTTTTGATCATCTTTTTCATACATAATCTTGATGTTTGCTTTTGGATCCGTAATTTTTGGTGGTTTATAACCTTGTTCTGGATTTGCAGGGTTTACTGGTTCTAATGGTGTACCATTTCCGTCTTTTGGAGTATATCCATCCTTATGAGGAATAATTTGTGTAATTTCTCCAGTCTTCGTTGGATCATTTGGATCATTAGGGAATGGAATTGGATCACCATCTTTACCTGTTGTTGGGTCTACTGGAATCCAGCTTCCAATTTTCGTATACGTTACTTTATCAGTTTCATCAGGAATTACTTTTGTATCTTTTGCAGGTGTAGCCACTTCTTTTGCTGGAATTTCTTTTTTATCAGCAATATATCCTGGTAGTACTTCTACTCCAACTTTATCCCATGTTTTATTTGGACTTTCCCAATCTGTATATGTTACTTCTTTAGTAACAAGATTAACAGTCGCTTTTCTAGTAAATGGTACTGTTTGTACTGTATCATCTTTCGCCTTTTCTTCAGTTGCTGTATCTGATTCTTTCTTCACATATGAAATCACACGTTTTGCTGATGTATTTAAGTCAGATTTGGCTAATCCCTCAGGCCATTTAAGATCTGGATTTTCCCCATTAGGATCCACTGGACTGTCTTTTTCATGTGGTGTTGATGAAGGTACTTCAATGATTCTAGGTTTAACAACAATCTTAAATGTTTGAGAAGGTGCTGATGTACCATCTTGTGTATTAATATCCTCCTTATCATCAAATGTTGGATGATGATTATCTTGAGTATGATATTCATCACTTTCTACTTCATAACCTTGATTTTTAAGTTCTTTAATTTTGTTATCAATATCTGCACTTGCTGGTAATTCTGAACCAGATTTACCAGTTAAATTAACGCTAGAAACTACCTCGTTTGCAGCTCCATCGACTTTTTTCTCAATGACTACTTTAGCTGTCTGAGTAGATGGTGTGTAAGTAATTGGTGATTCTCCAAATTTATCCATTGGTGTAAATCCATCTGGTACTTTATAACCTTGAGTTGGATCATTTGGATTTTTTGGTGTCAATTCTTTTCCGTTATATACTGGAGTATAGCCTGGAACATAAGGAATTGTTATTGTACTAAAATCACCTGGAACTGTTGGGTCATTTGGATTATTTGGATAAGGAATTTTATCTTGAGCACCATTTGGTTTCTTACCTTCTGGATAGTTTGGTACAAATGAACCAATTTTTTTATAAAGAACTTTAGTAACTTCTGTAGTAATAGTTCCATTTTCTCCAGGAACAGGTGCTTCTTTATCAGCTACTGTTTTATCAGTCGCATTTACTAATAGGTAGTTGTCTACTACTGGTGATTCAACAGCATTGAATTTACCTTTTGTGCCAGCAACTGTAGCATCTGTTAGTTTATCAGCTCCATCGTAAACTTCCCAATCAGAATAAGTTACTTCTTTTGTTTCAGGGTTAACAATTGCTGTACGTTTGTATGTTACTTTTTGCACTTTTTCAGGTTTTAATCCAGTAGCATCTTCTTTATTAGCGTCTTCTTCTTTTAGATATTTAATTGTACGAGTTACTTCTTTTACTAAATCTTCTCGAGTTACTCCTGAAGGATACTTACCTAGATTTTCATCTCCTTCTTTTACAGCTGTATCTGCTGTTTTTGGAGATACTGGAGATGTTGTACTTGGATTTGTTGGATCAGTTGTTACAGTTGGGTCTACTTTAATTAAGTCTAAGACATGAACGGTAACAGTTGTTTCTGTTGATTTCTTACCTTCACTATCAGTTGATTGAACTTTTACAGTATAATCCCCAACTTTAGTCGTATCAAGATTACCAGTATCACTTACTGCGATAGTTGGTTTAGTTGACTCAACACCATCACGATCATCTTCAAGATCAGTCGCTGTAGGCTCTGCTTTTTCTAATACTTTTTCATTAGTCCATTTTTCATTTTCTTTTGTTTTATAAACATATAAATTATTTTTCTTAACTGCTACTGTTGGCGCTTCATTTTTCACATCACCATATGCTGGATCAGACTCATTTCCTGCTTTATCCAGTACAGTTACTTTAATACGTTTGTCAGGATTTGTTGTCTCATTCGCTTCTGTTAAATCAGTACCTGCTGGAACTGGAACAACTAATTTACCATCACGTACTTCAACTTTTGTTTCGCCATTGTACCAACCATCTGCTTTTTTCGTTAAAGTAATTGGTGTTTTACTATTTGGTAAAGTAATCTTCATTGAAGTTAATCCACCAATGGCTTCTTTAATATTATTTACCTCAGTTTCAGCATTTCGACTGGTTCCATTATTTTTATCATTTGCAGTTATATCTTGTTTTTCTCTAGTTTCATCTGTCAAGTTAGTTTGTTTTTCTGTGGGAACTGAAATAAGTAATTCTTTTACTTGGTTTTTATCAGTTTTTTCACCATTTATACTATCCGTATGTACAGCTTCTACAGTTGGACTAGCTGGTTTTATTGAATCAATATAAATTGTTTTATTATAGTAATAATCTGGATTATCTGTATTTCCAAGTGCATTGAATGTATTTCTATATGGACTATTCGGATTTACAACACCTGTATTTTCTAATACTCTGTTCCCTTGTAAATCTGTAAATCCTTCTTTAATTTCCGCAGTTACTTTAAAAGTAGCGGTACCTTTAAAGTTTTTTGCTGTTGTGAAATCAATACCGAATGTTCGAGTTCCATTTTTGGCAGGATCAGAATCCCCTGCATTGAATTTCAATCTAAGTGTTCTAGTAGTTTCATCATATGATACAACTTGGAAAGGACCCGGCCAGTTCCATTCATTCGCTTTTTTAACTGAATCTTTTAACTCTACACCTTCAGGAATTTTAATTGTGTATTCATACGCACCATAAGTTGGTAGTCCTCCTACATTTTTAACTGTAACTTTTAATTGTCCTGATTCTTTATCTTTATATAATACATCTTCTCCATAAGCAGAAGTTGATTTATTACGGATAACATCAGTAGTCATTTCCAAGGCTGCACCAACTGTTAAATTAACTCCCCCTACAAAGTATCCATCTTCAATTTCTGTTTTACCATGTACTGGATAGGTCTTGTTAAATGCTGGTCCATCCTCTAGTGCCTTAATTGTTATTTTAATTTTTTTAGTAGTTTTTGGAGTGTTAATAATAGTTCTCCAAAAACCAAAACCATTACCATTACCACCATCACCATATGGAGTTGAAACGTGTGTTGTTTCACTATTATTATTAGCATCTTTTAGTGTTGTTAAAACTTCACCTGTATCTGCATCTGTAACTGTAATTTCTACTTTTTCTCCAGTACCAGCAGTCCCCATATTACCATAAGCTCCACCTGTTAAAGCACTCAAGTATAATCTTGAATTTGGATTTACATTAAATTCTTTAGAAATTTGTGTACCTTTTTTATTTAATTGAATATAATATCCTTTACCTACGGCTGAATGCTCCGCATTATTTAAAGGAACACCAGGTACACTCGAATAGTTAACACCATTTGCATAGTTTTGATTAGCTTTATTAGGCGCTAAAGGATTGTCTGGAGTAGGAGTATCGTTATACTGTCTATCAATACTTCCATTATTATCGTAAACTTTAGATGGCTTTGGTTCAAATCCAGCAGGTCTATCAGCCGCAACTTCTGTAGGTTCTTCAGGTTTAATAGCTGTTACATAATTATTTGTACCTTCTATCTTCCAACCATCAATTTCATTTTCAATTCTTTTTTCTTTCCAATTATAAGTGATTTTTCCTAACTTCTCTGGGGTTGGATTTGGACTAGATGCATTATTTCTTGAATATTGATTTTCAACAGTTGCAGATTTTTTCACAACATCAGGTGTATTAAAATCAATATCTCCAAATTGATTTTTTAAACTTGAAATAACGTTATCGGTAGGGTTTGCTCCTATACCTCTTTTATTATTACTAGTAGGTCCTTCTACAGCTTGTTCTCCTACACCACTAGGTGTTGCTCTAAACCCACTTTCTCCTTTTCCTGGTATAGCTTTTCCATTACGTGGATCGTTATTTTTATTAACTTTTTCTTCTTTAGGTTCAGTAGACGCTTTCTGCATACTTTCTAGTACAAAAGCTTTATTTTTTAGTTCCACTACTTTTCTATTTATCTCTTCTTGAGTAGCTGTTGAATCTTGCGCTAAATTTTGTGCTGATACTAATTCTGATTTAGCTTCTTCTATAGCTGATTTTGTTTTATCATTTACTCCAGCTTTTTCTATGGCAGCCTGTAATCTATTAATTGAATTTTCTAATTCTGATTTATTTATCTGTTTCTCAACTTTTGGTTGTGCAGATTCTACTGGCTGTGTTGTTTTCTCATCTCGTGTTGTTTGTGTTGTTGTTTCAAGTTTAGAGAAGGTATCAGAATTTACTACTTTTGAACTTTTAGCTACTTCTTTTTCAATTACTCCATTACTTGTATTATTTACAGTATTCAAATTTGTGTCTTGGCTAGTTTTATCAGCTGTTACTGTTGTGTTATTTTCTGTATTGTCACTGGCAAATGCATTTGTCCCTAAAAATGCAAAACCTGCAGCTATCAATACCGAAGCTGTCCCTACTTTGAATTTTTTTATACCGTAGTAATTAATTTTTTCTTGTTTCTTCTGAATAATCATTTTCTCATTATTCTTACTATACATTTTTTGTCCCCTCCTAAATAAACAATAAAAAAATATAATTTCTAAGTTATATTAATATAAATATATTTATTATTATAATTATAACGATGTGATTAAATTAATCAATCTACTATAGATTTATTTCATCACTTTAATTAATTTTATCTATTAAAACAGCTTATGTCAATAGGATTTTTGATATTTTAAGTATATTTAAGTTATAAAAGTATTTTTATTTTCATAATAAAATAGTTGTTTTATTTATGAAAATAACATTTTTTTTATTAAAAATCAATTTACATAATTTAATAATTAAACTGTCTTAATTATTTAATTTAGTGAAGTTTATAGAGTTTACGTATATTTTTAATCAATTACCTTTTAACCAAAATTTACCCCTTTTGACAACGTTTTCCAATTTTCTGTTATACCCACTTTATTTTGATTTGAAAATTATCGTTAATTTTAAGCAATATTTAAGTAAAATAAAAAATACCAGTAACTTTTTAAAAAGCTACTGATATTTTCCATCTATTTTATAATCCTATTTTCTAAATAATCACAGTATTTCATTTCTAAATTTTGAATATATAAATTTGGAGCTTTGTTTTTTATTTTTCTAGCTTCAGTTATTAAAGCTAACGCATTCTCATCATCTAACTTCACTCCATATTCATATGTCGCTAAAATATTCTTAGTCTGCGGATTGTTTTGTTTCAGTCGAGCTTTTAAACTCTTTTCATTCATAAGTTCTTCTAATAGTTCATCTTCTGGATTCACTAAACTTATTAATTTTACTAACAAAGCCATAAGTTCAACTTTGTAAACAGATAACAAATCATCTCTTTCAATATATAGTTTTCTTGATTCTTTATATAAAGCATCAAATTCAAAGAAGTATTCCAATCCTTCTAATTTTATAAATTCTAATGAGTCTGTTAAATAACTGTTATTAACTATTTCTAATGAATTTATTTTCTCTACTATTTCTGGTTTTTCTATTAATAAATTTTTACCAATACTTTGATAATATACGTATTCTAATTGTAAGTATAAAACAAATCTAGTAGTTTCATCTTTACTAGTGTGATAAAAAGTCATACCATCATTGAATCCCATCGGAATTAGGTTCAGAAAAGCTAATGCAAATCCTATTAAAGCAAATAATAATGTATAATAACTTGGTAAGATTAGCCAAGAAACAATAGAAAATACAATATTAAATATAACTCCACCTAAAAGATATAATTTATACTTAAACTTTCCTTCAACATACTGAGGTGCTCTCATCAGACACTGACCACCTGTTCCCGCTAGTCTTTCAAATCTAATTTTAAATTTTCCGTTTTCATCCTTTATAATTTTAAAATCAAATACTCTAAAACTTATGAAGTTGTATCCTGATAACAATCCAAAAAATAAATGTCCCGCTTCATGAACTATGATATGCAATATGAAGGCTATAACACCCGCTATTAATAACAATATGATATTTGGCGTATCAACTCTTGCTAGTGCATCCCCTGCAATCTTACCAACTGCATATCCTATTATTGCACCAACGAACATAATTCCAATTAATTGTAATACACCTTGAATAATCTTATTTTTCACAAACAATCCTCCTATTCATTTTTTTCATGAATATAACTCATCATTTCGCTAATATTTTCAGTATTTTCGTCTACCAAGATATATATCCACTCTCCCATAGCTGTTGCAAATATTCCTGGTACTCTATCGATTAGACGAAGTTCCTTAGCATATCTAATAGAAATATCTTCATTAGAATATTTATATGTATATTTATCACGTCTTGACAAAGCAATACCATTAAAGTTATTTTGCACTTTTTTCGGTGAATTTCCAACTACAATATCAGCATACATCTCAAATAAATCACATTCATAAGTATGGTTATATAAATCAACTGTATAACCGCCAGCAATACGATTATTATATTCTAGCGCAATATAATCGTCATTAGGTAATTTGAAAAATTCGATATGGAAGAACCTTTCCTTCATTCCAAACTCTTTAACAATCTTTCTACCGTATTCTTTTAATTTATGATCAATTTCTTTAGAAATTATATTTCCATAATCTAGACTATCGTTTAATAAATCTAAAGTAGGTTTTGTATAATAAAAACTAGTCTCAAATACAACCTCTCCTTTGGAATCAATTAGCCCATCATACGTACAAAGAATACCATTATCTACATAACTTTCAATGAAGTACACAACGTCTTGATTCCATTGATTTTCAAATATTTCTACATCTTCTTTTGATAATAGTTTAAAAGTATTATTAGCTCCAACTCCATTATCTGGTTTAGCTATTACCGGTAATTTAATATCTTTTATCGCTTTTTCAAGTTCTTTAATAGTCTTTACAGCTCTCCCCTTAGCAACCGGTACTTTAGCTTTAATAAATCTTTCTTTCATTTTTGATTTATACTTTGTAAAATCTAAATCTTTAGGTTTTACTCCAGGGATATTAAACTGTTCTCGTATTATTGAATCTAGCGTCAACCAATGCTCGTTGTTAGACTCAACCCTATCTATAACACCGTGTTTATATATTAAGAACGCTACACCTCTTAATACTTCTTCATAATTTTCTAAATCATTTACTCTGTAGTATTCGGTTAGAGAATTCTTCAATCCATCTGTAAGATTATCATAATTTTCACTACCTATTCCTAATACTCTAACTCCTTTTTCAACCAACCTTCTTGCAAAACTCTCTTGTGAAGTTGGGAAATTTGGTGATACTAATAAATAATTCACAATAATCCCTTCTTTCCTAATTTTATTCATTAGTTTACCATAAACTTCACTAATTTTCCAACGAAAACATAAAAAAAATGAATCATCTTCCTAACGTTCGGAAAATGATTCATAATTATATTTTATTCTTTTACATTTACAGTCAAGTTTTGTAAATATGTTTTAAATGATGAGTTTACCTCTTCACTCAATCCTTTAGTAGCATTTAAATCCACTGTTATTTCTACTTTTTCATTATAAGTTTGTGTCATAACTATATTACTTAATACACAAATATTTGAGACTAAACCACAAAACTCTACTTCTTTATAATCACTTCGTGAAATAAATTTTGCTAAATCTATACTTCCGAAAGATGTTTTATTAAATACTTTCTTAGCTTGTTTTTCATATCCAGCTACTTTTCCGTATAGATTATGGCCTTCACTATCAATTATACAATGTTCAATAGGTAAATGCTTACCTTCTCTTGTTGTTAGATAATTAGTATAGTGAGTGTCTTTTGTAAATATTACATCTTGACCAGCTTTTAAATACTCGTCAATTTTATTAGCAATTACTTGCTCTAGTTGTTCTGCTGTTTCAAATCCTAAAGCACCATCTACAAAGTCCTTCTGATAATCGACTACCACTAATAATTTATCAGTCGTATCGTGTTTTAACAATACTCTTAAATATAGTAAGAATGCTACCAACGCTAAAAATCCTAAACAATAAAATATTATATCGGATTTGAATTTTGAATTCACTCTTTCATCTAATACCACAAATTTCAGTAATACAGCCGCTTCTATCAATAAAAGAACTACTATATATTTCATTCTTTTCTTAAAATATACAACAAAATCTTTTGCACCCAAGTTTTTATAAATTAAGTAGATAAATAATGCTGCTATTGCTAAAATAAACAACATTGTTCCATACTTGTGTAGTAATTTAAACGCGTGAGGAGCACTTGGTCCTAATACATATCCTAGTGTTATAAACACTACTACCCAGAATACTCCACCAATTGTTGAATATATATGGAATTTTTTGGCATCTATACGTGAAATCCCAGAAAAATATCCAAGTATATGTCTTACTCCTGGTAAGAAATATGCTATAACTATTACAATATTTCCAAATTTGTTAAAAAATTCAGCGGCCTTTGTCATCCTATAAGGTGTTAGACCTATATACATACCATATTTATCAACTGCTTTTGTTCCTAATCTTCTACCTATTTCGTAAGAAAATTGCATTCCTATTACCGTTCCTAAGGCACTTGCAATAATCATCCCTATATAACTACCATGATTATTATAAGCCATAACACCGGCTACGACCATCATTGTTTCACCTGGAAGAGGTAAGGCTGCAAATTCCAATATAAGCGAAACGAATAATATTAAATATACATGTTCAGTTAATAGTTTAAATAACATTTCCATATATAAACTATTCTCCTTTTTTATTTATTTACTAATAAATTATATCATATTTTATAACTAGTTAAAAGCTAAATAGATAAATTATATATGATATAAATAATGTTGAAAATTATCTTATCATACTTAACTTATATCTAGTTAAAAAAATTCTTTTTTATAAAAAATCAAAATAAAACTAGAGCTTTACTATCTGTAAAACTCCAGCTCTTATTCATTTTATTTTCTTTCTTCGATAACTTTTACTAAGTCTTTAATTTGAACGATGTTTTCTGCATCTTCATCAGAAAATTCAAATCCATATTTTTCTTCAATATCCATTACTACATCAGCAACATCAATTGAATCAGCATCAA